>JALRDR010000148.1 GCA_023262145.1 Planctomycetaceae bacterium
GATTCCTCCGCTGAGGAATCTGCTGAGTTCGAGTTCGTTTCCGAAGGTGCAGCGGAGTCTTCTTTCGCATTACCGGCGGAGTCTAAAGGCTGCTGCGGTTCTGCAGGTTGAGATTCAATTTCGCGAGGCATTCCCAGTCGCGGATTGCCCGCTGCACTGCCGCTGTCCGGCGGCACCTGAGGAGGTTTTGATGAGTTGTCAGCGTTCTGCGGCGGACTGTCTGTTGCGGCGTCAAGCTGATCCTGGTTCTGATTCGGCAGACCGTCGTTCGGTGAGGGCATGGGAGTCAAGAGTCTTGGGCGACCATCTGGCTGACGCACCGTTGCATCGCGGCGACGCAGCGGACGGGCGGGGGTATTGTTCTGCGGGTTCAGGTGATTTTCCAATGGTGGCAGATTCTGGCGGAATTCCCGGAGGAATCGATCCAGTGATCGCAGAGAAGTGCGTGGAATTCGGCCGTCCGTTGCCTGCGGCGGAGCATCATCGTCCGCTGGATCGTCGGGGTCCTGTGGCATCAGGCCATCCCTGCGAAACTGCTGGATCATCTCCTGCAGTCGTTGCTGCGTATCCGGATGCTGAAATGCGCTGAGCAGTTCGGCGGGTGGGCGGTCAAGCAGATCCTTTGGAAACAGTTCCTGCGGGAACTGGGGAGCGATTTTCTGCAACGCACTTCCCAGCTGCATCAGATCCTCAAGGGGAACGTGCTGTGGAGGTGCGGCTGCAGAGTCTGGTTCGAGTGCAGACTGTTGTGCCGAGGGCTGCCCTGGAGTTGTGAGCTGCTGCGGTGGAGCCGGCGGAGTCTGTTCGGCCTGATTCAAAGTCTCTCGTAATCTTCGCAGCAGTTCCAGGTGAGTGTCGCTGCCCGCCGCTGCTGCAGGGGGAAGCGGGAGCGGTCGCTGTGAATCATGCTGAGCAGTCAGGTTGTCTGTGTTGAGCAACAGCGCAGCAGACAACAGGAGCAGCCGCAGAACCGCAGGGCAGGTGTTGTATCGCGGAGTCAACCGGTCAGGCACGAGGAAGACCTTCATTCAGTGGCTGAAGTTGCTCCGGGACGAAGAAGCCATCCCTGCGAATCAGTTCGCCGTCAAAATAAATATCCCCTCCACCATAATCGGCCCGCTGAATGAGCACCAGATCCCAGTGGACACTGGACCGGTTTCCATTGTCAGCATCGTCGTATGCATTGCCGGGGGTGAAGTGGAATGAGCCACCGATTTTTTCATCGAACAAGGTATCGAGCATCGGGTGCAGGATCTGATTATTCGTACCGAAGGACCACTCCCCGATGTAGCGAGCACCTTCATCGGCATCGAGGATCTGATTCAGGCGTTCGGGCGCGTTGCTGCAGGTGGCTTTTTCGATACGCCCATTCCGTAGTTCGAATTCGATCCCGTCGAAGACCGTACCCTGATAGGAAGATTTGGTGTTGAAGCGAATTGTGCCGTTCACGCTGTCGCGCACCGGTGCCGTAAAGATTTCACCGTCCGGAATATTGCACTCTCCTGCACAGGGGACGACCGGGATGTCACGAATTGAAAATTCCAGATCCGTACCGGGTGCGGTGATACGAACATGATCTGCTGACAGCATGCGTTGTCGAAGCGGTTCGAGGTTGCGGGCCATCGCTGCATAGTCGGTGGTACACACAGAAAAGAAGAAGTCTTCGAACTGCTCTGTACTCATACTGGCTGACTGGGCCATTGATGGCGTTGGGTAACGCAGTACAACCCATCGTGTGTCCGGTACGCGAATTCCAATATGCACCGGCTGCCACCAGTGCTTCTGATACAGTTCCATCTGTTGACCGGGTACATCTGCAAATTCACGAGCGTTGGCAGTGCCGCGGATTCCGATATAGGCGTCCATCTCTTTCATGACAGCAGCGTCAAATCGCCCGGCCAGCAACATGCTTTGCTCTGTCGCGTTCCGATAGAGTGAACGGAGGACGGCGTTGTCACGAATATTCACGAGGGGCAGACCGCCCACGCGAGTGACTTCATCGACAAGGCTGCAGACCAGGCTGGTATCCGGCAGGTCAAACGCTTCAATGAGAACCTTGCCGCCCGGCTGGACACGGCAACTGTGGTTGACCAGCAGTGCTGCAAGTTCCTTGATTCGGGGATCCTTCATATTTGCATGTTCCTGTACGCAACGTCCTGGCGAGAATTCACAGTATATCATAGCCGGTTTTGGGGGCGAAGAATTGACTGGAGCGGCGAAAATGTCGTCAGAGCGGGAGTTCTGCGGGATTTCCATGAAGCGGCTCAGAAGTCAGTGGCGGGCAGAGTGCTTTCCTCCGGACAGCGAACCGCCTAAAATGCAGGAAGCAGTGAGGATCGGCAACTCCGCGGAACACCACAGACGCTGAGTGCCACCGCCGCTGCAACATCTGTTCTCAGACGATGTGCTCAGACAATGTTTTCGTTGATTCGCCGCGTTTTTCCGCCATCGAGATCCGCTGAAGGCTGCCCCATGAGTTTTTCTGATCCTTCTGAAAACGCCAGCAATCCCCGCGTT
>JALRDR010000160.1 GCA_023262145.1 Planctomycetaceae bacterium
GGCGATATCGACCTGACCGCTGACGCCGCTGACATCCATATGGCGGACGGCACCAAAACCAGCACTGCCGATGGAAATATCACGGCGACGGCCGCAACAGATATCGACCTCAGCGAAGTCAGCTCAGGCACTGGTAATCTGACACTCACCGCCGGCACCTCAGGCGCCGGCAGCATCACCGATAATTCCGCCGCAGAAACAGCAAACCTGATCACCAACGGACACACCATCCTTGATGCTCAGAACGGTATCGGCGCCGCTGGTGATGCGGATATCGACACCACTCTCAAAACCGTCGAAGCAGTCAATCGATTCTCCGGCGACATCGTCCTGCAGGAAACTGATGCGCTGCAGATCATCAATGCCGGTGTGCGAACACTCGCTGGCAATGGCAACATCGATCTCGACATAAATGCCGGTGACCTGATGGTTGATGCCGTTGTCACAGCTCAAGGTACTGGAGATATTGAACTCCTGACGCAAACAGGCAATCTGACCATAGCGGCACACATCAACAGCTCGGGGGGGGATATCACCATCGACTCAGGAGCAGACCTGAGAATCGCCCCTTCAGGTCCCCTGACCATTCGCACAACTGACGCTATCAATGCGGCCTCCGAGACAATCTGGCTGCGTGCCGCCGACGATCTCTGGATTGGAGACGGATCGTTGATTTCAACAGACTCCAACCCTGCCCCCGGGATGTCTGACGTCGCTTCCCCAGATCTGATTGTACTGCTGGCCAATGGCGGAAATGGCTACGGGAATGGGAGCGGCAAGATTACCTTTGAAGACAGGATTGAGCTCCGGACTGATGGAGGTGTCGCGCTGGCATTCGTTGACCGACCTGACGCCTCAACTCTGCCACTACAGTGCTCACTCAGACCAGCATTCTTTGATGCGACCCTGGCAGATGAAATCATTGGTTCCACTTTCATCTATGACTCGAGGATCTCCAGCCAGGGAAGCTCCTACAAGGTCACTTTTGACCTGACGGTGGGATCGCTCGGTGAGGAGAGTCTTCGGCTTGACATTGACTGGCGTCAGTTTGAAGATCCGAATCCTGAGTCGTGGTATCTGGATGCGGGCACGTATGAGGGCCACGTCGCACGGACGTACTCCATTTTTGATTTCAACAAGTTTCTGGACGCCGGTCAGGGTACATTCCTTGCAGACTTCAGTGTCTCGCACCATGAGTCCATCAATGTCTTTGCGGGCGAGATTCAGCAGGGTGCCGTTTCACACAACCTGACGGTCGGTGCGGTGAGTGGGTTCCCGCTTGTTGCCGGTCTTGCATCATCATCCGACAACAGTGCGACTGGCTTCGAGGGACCTGGCTTTGGGGGACTGCAGTCAACTCGCGACGTGATCGACCCGATCGCGCAAAACAGCGATGTCTGGCTTGAAAGTGCAGCCCTTCGCATCAAGATCCCGACGCAGGCGGTCGCTCCCGTACCAATCCCGGAGCCACTCCAGGAACTCATCGCCCCCCAGACGTTCGCCGAACGTCCGATTGAGACTGTTTCAGTTGCACCAGAGCAGCAGGGAATTGAAGAGGCGCCTGTTGAACCACCCGTGCGTGTAACGCAGGACGTCTACGTCCTCCGTCAATCGGATGCTGATGGCACTCGGAATGTGCAGGGGTTCGAGAACATTGAGGAGGGTGCTTCATTGCTGCACCCACAGATCCTGCGAAAGTGGATTGCAGAGAACAACCTGCCCGGGAGTATCAACTACGAACTCTGGCTCATAACTCTGAAGCCATCGGAATCCGGTGAGGACGTTCGTATTGAGCGACCGCTGCTGCGATTTGATGTGGAGGAATTGCGACCATTCCCGGCGGGTGAGGATCCCATTCCAGACCAGGCCCCTGAACTGCGTCTTGAAGACATCCCGCTCACGGATGACCAGGATGGGGAATCTGACGGTTGCTCTACGACTGAAGCAGACGAGAAACCGGCGGCCGATGCGGGTAACCTGAGTCGGTCTCCTTCACCAGAAAGCGACGTCATCAGGTCAACAACGCTTTTGAGCATTGCGACAGGTATGACGATGCGGCGGGTACAAAAACGCGTCGCGCAAAATCACCTGCTGGATGTGACTCCGGCAGCGGCCGTTTCGCGGGCTCTCAGAAGATCTGCTGAGTAAACCGCTGCTGAAATCGGTACGATGGAAGATAAGTATTCGGCTGAGCGGTGATTTGTTCAGGGTACCCACCCGCTTGAGCCCATGAACAACAACTTCCCTGCAAGACTCATACGGAATTATATCGCAAGAACTGCGAGGAATTATCAATGACTGACTCAGAGCATCTTGATGACAACCATGAAGAAGATGAGTCTCAGACTGTTAACTTGTCTGCGGACCAGTCTGGCGATCCATCTGCACCCGAATCATCGTGCCCTGCTGACAATTCGCCACAGCGATCCGCGGAGACAATCAACCTTGCGGATGTGGAGCAGACACCGGGTGCCAGGGACACATCTGAGGAAGTTACTCCAGAATCGCAGTCGCAACCAGGTCGATCCGGAGCTGATACGGGTGACGCCCAGGACATCCTTCAGACAGTCAGTCTTATGGGCGCAGAGTATTCCTCTCCTTTTGCAGCAGGAGGAGATTCTGCTGAGGATGACTCCGAATTAAGTACCACAGACCTGTCATCTTCGGCATCCACACCATCGTCTTCCCTGGACGAAAATCAAACCCAGCAGTTTGCTCCACCGGATGATCATGAAGAGTCGATGGACACCGCACTCGAATTCCTGAAGCAGCCGGAGTCAATGGCCATAGCAGACCCTATGTCCACAGACCAGCTTTCGGGGCAGGAGAATGACGGTGATCCCAACGCCACGACCGTTCTGATTGATGCCGATGCCTCCCGGACTGTGGAACTATCGACAGTCGCCGCCGATTCCGAGTCCGCCGATGCATTAATGACAATCGTCGGGAAACTGTCTGACCATCAGTTGCCTGCAAGCGGCGAACTTATCAGTGGTCCGGTTTCCGGTCAGGATGCTGATAAGAAAGGGCTGAGTCTTCGCTGCCACACCTTCTCTGGCATACCCACCTCGAACACTCCAACTTTGCCTCAAGCTCTGAATCCCCCACCGTTGTTCGTGCAAAAAGCGCTACAACGTGGAGAAAAGCAACCGGAGTATCGCTTCAAAAAAGTACTCGGCCAGGGTGGCATGGGAGTGGTCTACAGTTGTATCCAGACAAGTCTGGACCGCACGCTCGCTGTAAAGACCCTGAATCCACGAAAGCAGGGGACTCAGGGTGCCAACCCTTCAGGGGCATTTACCGCAGAAGCGATTATCACTGCGAATCTGGTTCACCCAAACATCGTCCCCATCCACGATCTTGGCTGCGATTCAGATGGTCAGCTCTTCTACAGCATGAAACAGGTTGAAGGGAAGTCATGGAATACCTGCATGGCGAAAAAGAGCCTTGACGAAAACCTCGACATTCTCCTCAAGGTTTGTGACGCCGTTGCCTACGCTCACTCTCGCGGGGTTATCAACCGCGATCTGAAGCCTGAAAACGTTGCGATTGGGGAATATGGTGAAGTCGTTGTCCTTGACTGGGGCCTCGCCATACTCACAAAACGTGCAGAGAAGCGTGAATGGCTGCAAGTCAACAAAATGGGAGGAAGTGGAACGCCGGCCTACATGGCGCCGGAACTTGCAGATCCTGAAATCAGTAAGGTAACGGAACGATCCGATATTTATCTGCTGGGAGCGATGCTCTTTGAAATCCTCGAGGGATTCGCCCCGCACATGCTCAAGGCGTTCGGCAGCATTGGCGATGCGCGTTCCCGTTTTGATTCCGTTGTAAAAGCAGTGGTGCAGAACCTTATTGAGCCGGATGTGACGCACAAGGGCGAATTAATGGATATCGCCATGTGCGCCATGTCGACCAATCCGGAAGATCGCTACGAATCCGTCGTGAAATTTCAGGATGCAATCCGTGAATACCGCATCACAGGGCGGGCTGAAGAATTACTAACGCGAGCAACATCTGAGAAGAGCGAGGGATACGCCGAATTTCAGGCATCAGTCGCACTATTCAGCGAAGCACTGGAACGCAGGCCCGATAATCCACGTGCCCTCCGAGGTGATATTGAAGCGCGCAAGGCGTTCTCCACAGTGGCACTTCAACGCGGGGACTATGACCTCGGACTCGAAGTGCTTGCAGATGCTTTTTCCGAGGATAAGGATCTGAATTCTCTGGATAGCCGACTTCGCAATGCACGCAGAATTCGCGGCGTTATCAAGACCACATGGATGGTCACTCTTGCGGCAAGTGTTGTGTTCGCGTTGCTGAGTGCTCGGAATGCACAGGAAGCGACCGAGAACATGCAGCTTGCCCAGATCAACGAACAGAAGGCCGAATCAAATTTTCAGCAGTTACAAACCGCGACGGGGACTCTGGAGCAGGTCCGGGAGAACCTGAAGGTAAGTGAAGCAGCAGAAACAAGAGCCCGTGAAAACGAGGCCGCGGCGAAGACGGAAATTGCACTGGCAGTTGCAAAGCTGAACGACACAAATGATCAACTGGAAAGCAGAAACAGAGAGTTGCAGGACCAGGAGGTTAAGCTTGTCGCGCTGAATACCCAGGTTGTCGAAGAGCAGAAGAAAGCTGCAGCTGAACAACAGAAGGCCTTAAAGGCACAGGCAGACGCCAGACAAGCCCAGGACGACGCTGTGACTGCACTTGCCGAGGCAGTCAAAGCAAAGAATGCTGAAGAAAAGGCGAGGCTTGCCACCATCCGTGCGAACGATGAGAAAGCCAAAGCAGAACTGGCGGCTGCCAATGCACAGACTGCGGCCACCAAAGCTCAGGAACTTGCAAAGAAGACGCAGGAAGATCTTACTGCAAAGGAGAAGGACCTCGCTCTGGCCACAACAAACCTTAAGGAAGCAGACGCAGGCCGCAAGGAAGCTGAAACAGCACGGTCTGCCGCTGAAATGCAGCTTGCACTTCGTAAGGCAGAAATCAATCGCTCAGAAGTGGAGCAGTTTCAGCAACTGATCCAGACTCAGCTTCTGCTCCGACAGTACAGCGAAGTGATTGCAACCGGTCAGCAGGCTCTCCGACAACTTGAAGATAATCCTGAACTGACTGATACAGAGCGGACTGCCATCGAACGGCAGTTGCAACGAGCGCGCAGTAATCAGGGACATGCACAGATCCGACTGCCAGACAGCAGCAGTGTTGCCGCAGTGGGTGGCGGTGGCCGGCTGACTGTTCGAGTGAGTAATCCGGAAACCGGCGACGCACCCGCTGTCGTCGAAGTGCTTCGGACCACCGCTGCCGCTGATCAACCTCAGGTGCCTCAACAACTGGCGTTCGATCCGTCCATCCAGTTGCGTCAGATCAGCATCTCTGAGAGCGGAAGAACGATCTGCGGATATGGTACAGGAGCAGCATTATGGACAACGAGCGATCAACAGAACTACCTTCCTGTTGATCTGTCTCACCTGACTGAGCAATTGGCGATTTCTACCGCAGGTATTCGGAAGTGCCTGTTTTCCGGCGATGATAGTCGCGTCTATCTGCTCGCCGACGATGCTGACTGCACACTGATCGTGCTTGATATTTCCACGCAGCAGCCGACTCTGCTGCTGCGTCAGACATTGTATCCCGAAGGCACCGCGAATTTTCGCTGTCAGGATGCCGTTCTTACTCCTGACGAAAAATGGCTCATCTTCGCTGCCCGTCGACAGGATACGCAATGCCGCGCTTTTCGTCTGGTGAAGTCCGACAATGGTCTGCAACTTGATGCTCGCGGGTTTCAGGCTGTGACAATCCAGTCGATCGGACACCCTGAAGTCATCCAGCTCGCCGCCCGCAGCCGAGTATCTGCACTGCATCTGTCACAGGATGGTTCGCACCTGGCACTCGGTCTGGAGACGGAAGGCACCAGTTCGCTGCTTGTCCTGAATGCTCGACGCGACGGTGACGAAAATCAGTTTCCATTTGAAGGTCCGGCTGCCGGTCAGCCACTGAATCGAGTATTCAGTGCTACCGGAGAACTTCCCAACCCCGTCTGCTTTTCTGCAGATGGCCGAATGCTTGCGGGGGGCCTTCAGTCGACCCGCAATGATATCCAGCTCTGGCAGTTTGATACACAGGGACTGCTGGTCTCTGCTGATGCCTCTGCTTCCACTGGTCTGTGGAGCCCTGTCACAGCAGATCAGGAATCTCCGGGCAGGGCTCCGACTCTGCTGAGTGGTCAGAGTGGACTGCTGCTGTCACTCACTTTTTCGTCAACTCATCCGGAATCGCTTGTCGCGGTGTCCCGACGAGCAAACGAGAATCTGATCGGAACATGGAATCTCTCGAAGCTGTCTGGCTGGCAGGGTGAACTGGAGCAGTTGAGGGAACGCTTTGAAGAACCTCTTCAGCGCTTCCGGAAAGCGTCCGAGGAACCACCGCAGCGAGAGTCAGCTTCTGTAACCAGAGAGCCTGGAGACAGTTCACGGTTGGCACTTCAGTTCACTGCAGGCTACCAGCTTTGTCGACAGCCTATGGAACCTGCCACTCCCCTGATGCCAGCCGGCGTCCGTAGACTGGCTCCCACAAACGCTCGCTGGAAAGCACTCTACTCGGCAGAGTTCAGTACCGACGGATCGCGAGTTCTGGTTGGGGCCGATGACCTCGCTGCTCACGTGTTTGACTCCACCTCTGCGGCACCATTGCTCACAGCAAGTGGTCGCCCATCACTGCTGCAGGCAGATTCGGGACATGACTCACCCAGCCTTTTTTTTGAAGGCCACACATCCGAAGTATCCGCCTGCCAGTTTGTCGGGAGGGACGGGGAAATTCTGCTTTCCTCTGAGAATTTCGGCGTCATTTCAGTGTGGGATGCGGCACTTGATGCAGATGGTGCTGGCCGTGAGATCGGGCGGCTTCTGACCGGGGTCTCTTCAGCCGACTTCGCGGTTTCGGCTGATCAGCAGTGGGTCCTTGCTGCGGGCGCACGAATCAATAAGGACGCATCGTCAGGATCACAGGCACCGCTCCTGTATGACGGCATGATCTGGAATACGGCCGACCTGATGAATCAGCTGACGCCAGCTCCTCGAATTACTCTGAGCGGTCAACACCTCGGTGCCGAAATCACCAGCGTAGCGATCTCACCGGATACATCGCTGGCCATGACTGCAGGACGCCGGGGTGAGATTAATCTCTGGTCCACACAGTCGGGAAAACATCTGTCCGTTGTACAGGGGGCTCATGACGGAGACGGCGTCTCCGGTGCTTTTTTTACGTCTGAAAGCGAATTCATTACGGCTGGTTATGATGGCCGCGTCATTCGCTGGAAGCAGGATCGTGACGTGCTGCGGCCAGAAACCCTTTTCCAGGGTGAAATGATAATTCGTATGGCAGCCTCCCCGGACAGAAGGCGAATGAGCATCGTTCAGATTCGAACTGAAGATGAACGAAACTTCCTGGAAGTGATCGTGCTGAAGACTGACGGAACAACGGAAGCGACTTTGCTGTCTCGCCAGTTCCTTGCGGAGGATCGACGATCGCCCATGCAGACAGCCTGCTGCTGGTCAGCCCCTGAAAGTCGGCAACTGCTGCTCGTCCATGGCGGACGACTGAACATTTTTGACACAGAGAGCTGGAAAAAAACTGGCGAACGTGCACCATTTGCCAACGGAAACCCGGCCACCAGCGACCTGAAACCGATTCGAGCGGCTTTCCAGTCCACCTCCACAGGGGACGTTCGCGTGGCAACTCTCGGAGGCCGACAACTGCAACTCTGGGACTGGAAATCCGGCAAGCACCTGTGCAGCCTGCGTTCCCATCATCAACAGCAGACATTGGCCAGCATTTCTGCCGACAATCGATTCGTCCTGACTGGCAGTGAAACGATCCGGGTGTTTGAGGCGGGATCAGCATCCCCCCGATCGGGCCAGACCATTATCAGAATTCCACAGCGTGATTCCCATACTGCACCGATCTCTGCAGTCAGTTTCAGCCCACGTTCGGGCGACTATCGTTTTGCGACTGCGGATACAAATGGGGAAGTACGGATCTGGCAATGGAGCGGTTCGGATCTTCCGCCACCACCCCTGGTAATCCCCTTTGATGATCGAGAGGCTGTCCCCGGCTGGGCCAATACAGAACTGATTAAACGATTTGTTTCCAGCGTTGCCTGGAGCCCCGATGCGGACCGCCTTGCGGCTCTGCAAAACGGACTTGCACACTACTGGGACCTGCGTCACGAATGTCCCCGAAGATATGACCTTCCACTCCCTGAAGAATTCACCGAAGACACAATTCGATTTTCAACAATCAACTTCGCGGCGCAGGACAATCTGCTCATCGCAGGGGGCATCTGCCAGTCCGAATCAGAAGGGCTCGCTGCAGTCGTCTGCCTCTGGAGAATCGATGAACACGCTCATTTGCTGCATACACTGATCGATCGTACTCATCATTCCACACAGTCTACAGATGCTGGGCTTCCCGGAGGAATCACTGCCGCCGACTTCAGTCCGGAACGAAGTATGCTGCTCACCGGTGGAGTCGATGGACGAATCAATGAATGGGTCCTTGATTCTGCAAATCCAGATCCGGAGCAGGCGGCTGCCTGGGTGAGTCGCCTGGAAACTGCCGGGCAGCAGAACCATCTGAACCGACTGCTGCGGATCGCCTTCGGCCGAAATGGTCAGATTCTGACGGCAGACGCTTCGGGGATTTGCCTGATCTGGGATCTGGAAGTCCCCTGAACCGCTCAATTCTGCGATCGTCCCGAACAACTGCACCGCCGAATTCTGATACTTGTGAAGATATGCCCGTCAACCGGTGCATCTGAACTCCAAAAGAGAAGCCGGTAACTGCGGTTTCCCACAGTCACCGGCTTCCCGACAGCACCACCACCGTCTATCAATTGCTCACCCGATGGATCCAATGGGATCTCATGGTGAACTGCTTCCCCGACGCTTCACGATCAACTTGCCATCCCGCAATGTCTCTGCCAGTTCGTAGTAATATGCAACCAGTTCTTCGAACTCGGAGATGGTCTCAACGATCCCGTCGTTTGTAGAAGTGAAGCTGATCTCACCCGCATTCAGTTCGATATCCTTCACGATGATGTAACCCAGGATGTCCTCATCATGTGCGCCGCCGTTATTGCCCTGTTGTGACTGCACCACAATCAGTGTGTTGCCATCAATCACTTCGAGGGAATTCAGCGAAACGGTATGCCCACGCACCTCCAGTGTATCGCCCTCCTCGGGACGAAAATCGTTGATCTGCACAAAACCAAAGTAGTCGACCCAGTGGTCGTGAACATTGGTGTTCTCACCCGCTACTCCGCCCCAGTTGATTGTTCCGTCAGCATTGACATGCCGCTTAACAATCTCAGGCTTGCCGGAGATAAAAGTCTGCACCACAAACCGATCTGCACCCTTTCCTCCAATCATCGTCTTCAGATGGTCGTCGTAGGACTGGCCCGGAAAATATGTGCGCGTTGCAGCCTGTACCGGGTCGCCCGGATCATCAGCTCGCAACGCTTCTCCGTTCGGCCCGCTAGCTCCGGTGCCGGCAGATTCGTAGTCCTGTGCAATCGCAGGTTCCCCGGAGATTGCATAGGCAATCAACTCGTCATCACCTTTCCCCCCCTTGATCAGTTTTCCATCGGGCCCGCCAGCCGCAGCGTTCAGCGAACATGCAACTCCACCAACAACCACAATCACCGTATGCAAGACGAATTTCTTCATTACCAGTTTTCTCCACCAGACTGATCTTCGAAACATCCTGGCCCTGCACTGCTGTAGACATTTGCGAGCAGCAGACATTTTCAGGTGCAGGCCCCACATGGAACCCGCTGATCAGACGGTGGTGGTAATCTGATGAAACTCCCGCGAGCGAGCACATCCTGTCTGTATCCGTTTCCAGCACCCTTTGCAGGCCACGGGGCCTGCGAATGCTCTCTGCGTCCAGAAGGCCCCCTTCACCGCGGGTACCGCCAGACAACGCTTCCGGTTTTTCCAATCAGGTAAAGAATTCCAACAGGGATGGGTATTAGTACGCAGTCACCAGAATGCCGTTCCTGTTGCAATGCTGCAGACAGGCTGGTCAATCTGAGTCTGCATGCGGGCCTTCTGGATGGGCACGGGTGCAGGCAGGACGCGTCGCCGGAAAAGCGGAGCAGCTGCCGTGATCGACAGGATGCAATGGCTGGCTGGACATTGTCCAGCC
>JALRDR010000205.1 GCA_023262145.1 Planctomycetaceae bacterium
GTCAGACGTTTTACAGACTCAGACGATGTCTCCCCATCTCCGGAGATATACCGACACGGCGTCATCACGACAGGTGAGGAACACGTTTTCAGCGGCTCCGGATGGATTCGGGTGGACAAGGACGCCAATCAAGACAATGAGTGATTCCTCAACGAATTTCCAGTCATGGCCTGTCGCCACCCGGCAAGCGTGCTGGGTAGCTTCGCGGAGAACACGGTTTGACATTTGCTGCCTGTCGGTTTGCTTGTCGGCACGCATCGTGGTATTCCTGCACACTCACATCAACTATTCAGCGAGGTGTGCTGTGTCGATCAACCGTAGAAGATTCCTGACAACATCCGGCACCTCCGCGTTTCTCTCCGGAGGCGTCCCGCTACTTCCCGGTCTACGGACCATCTCCGCCTCTGACACAGCCCTCTCCGATGGCGTGGTGCAACTGCGTCCCGAGATTGAACCGCTGGTCAAGCTGATTGAGGATACCGACCGGAGTCGTCTGATTGAGGAGATGGCACGGCGTATTCGGGATGGCCTCAGCTACCGCGAGGTGCTCGCCGCATTATTCCTGGCCGGGGTACGCAACGTACAGCCGCGCCCGTCCGTGGGTTTCAAGTTCCATGCGGTGCTCGTGGTGCACTCGGCGCACCTGGCCAGCCTGGCATCACCGGATGAGGATCGCTGGTTGCCGCTGCTCTGGGCACTCGATGAATTCAAAAGTTCGCAGGCTCGGGACGTGGAGGAAGGAAACTGGACGATGTCTCGTATCCGTGAGAGCGGTATTCCAGCTCCGGAGCGTGTGCGTGACAGTTTTCATCAGGCGATGCTCAACTGGCAGGAGGACGAAGCCGACTTGTCTGCTGCAGGTGTTGCACGTCACCTGAGTCCGGACGAAACGCTTGAACTCTTCGCCACATACGCAGCTCGAGACTTTCGCAGTATCGGACACAAGCCCATCTTTCTGGCAAACGCATGGCGCACACTACAAACAATTGGCTGGGAACATTCTGAGCCGGTGCTCAGATCCCTGGCTTACGCAATGCTCAATCACAACGGAGAACCCAATCCAGCCCGCAGCGACCTCGCTGCAGACCGTTCGTGGCGGCGGAATCAGGATCTGATACAGGGTGTTCGTCCCGACTGGGCTGCAGGGCGGGAGGATCACGGAGCGGTTCAGGACCTGATCGCAGTTCTGCATGCGGGGTCCGCCGAGGACGCTGCGAAGACCGTGGTCAACCAGCTGAACTCGGGGGTTTCGACAACCAGCATCTATGACGCATTGCATCTCGCATCCGGCGAACTGCTCATGCGACAGTCCGGAATCGTATCTCTGCATGCCGCTACGTCGACAAATGCAATTCGCTTCCTTTTCGACAACATCAGAACGCCCGCCACGCGACTTTCATTGTTATTGCAGAATGCGTCATTCCTGCCACAATTTCGCGAGGCGATGCGGGGCAGGGGAGCGGTCGCTGCCTCAAGGGTGATGCAGTTGTCAGCTGCAGATCCTGCAAACGTTTCTCTCGACTCCATATTTGCCAACGTGGGCAAGTCGCGGCAGCAGGCAGGCTCCGAGGTGCTCACTTATCTGAACTCCGGCAACACTGCAGAGTCATTGATCAACGCGGCACGTCGACTGGTGTTTCTGAAAGGGAACGACTCGCACGACTACAAATTCAGTTCCGCAGTTCTTGAGGACTGTCTGAAGGTATCTGAGCCGTACCGAAGCATTTTCCTGGCAGCGTCCTCGTGGATGCTTCAGGGCACCACCTTTCCTGAAAACGCACTGGTGAATCGTATTCGTGCAGCACTCGGATGACCATGACTGAGCCACACACGCAGCACCCCTGCAGGACCATTTTCCTTATGAGCAACGCTACACATCTTACAAGATCGCTACTGGTTCTCGGACTGGCGTTGTGCTTGCCTGTGTTGACTGCTGCTGAGCAGGATTCCCCGCCAAACATCATGGTTTTCCTGGTGGACGACATGGGTGTGATGGACACATCCGTGCCGTTCCTGACTGATGCAGCCGGGGCACCGAAACGCTATCCACTGAACGACTACTATCGCACCCCGGGAATGGAGCGTCTGGCTGCTCAGGGAATTCGATTCAATCAGTTCTACGCGATGAGCGTCTGCTCACCAACGCGAGTTTCCATCATGACCGGTCAGAATGCTGCTCGGCACCATGTCACCAACTGGATTAATCCGGATCAGAACAACCGTGGCCCGCTGGGGCCAGACGAATGGAACTGGCAGGGTCTATCCCCAGGCGACATCACACTCCCAGGCCTGCTCACAAAAGCCGGTTATCGCACAATTCATGTCGGGAAAGGTCATTTTGGCAATCGCCAGTCACGTGGTGCTGATCCGGCAAATCTTGGCTTCACTGACAATATTGCCGGAGCATCGTTCGGTGCTCCCGGAAGCTACTATGCCGCAGAGAACTTCGGCTGGGGGACCAAACGAGAGCATCACGCAGTGCCTCACCTTGAAAAATACCACGGAAGCGAGACCTTTCTGACGGAGGCACTCACAATTGAGGCCAAAGAGCGTGTCTCTGAAGCTGTCTCAAAGCAGCAGCCGTTCTACCTGTATTTCTCACACTATGCGGTTCATGCTCCGTTTCACTCCGATCCGCGATTTGCCGAGCACTACGCCGACTCCGGCAGGAGCAAGCCGGCTCAGGCATTTGCGACCCTGATTGAGGGCATGGACAAGTCCCTCAACGACATGCTGGATCATTTTCAGCAGCTTGGCGTCGCCGACAACACACTGGTGTTCTTTCTGGGAGACAATGGATCTGACGCTCCGCTGGGGCATCAGCATGAAGTGGCCTGTGCCGCACCACTGCGCGGAAAGAAGGGAGCTCACTACGAAGGCGGAATGCGTGTGCCATTCATCGCTGCGTGGGCACAGCGTAATGACAGGAAAAAGGCCCAGCAGCAGATCAGGATTCCTGCCGGCAGCATCCATCCTCAGATATCCGCGGTATACGACCTGTTCCCCACGATTCTTGACATTACATCCGTGAACTCTCCTGAATCCCATGCCGTCGATGGATCTTCCATGCGCAGGATGCTCACTGGTCAGATGGACAATTCGCGTGGGCAGACGTTTCTGATGAATTACCCGCACGCTCCTCATCGCAGTGATTACTTCACGGTCTATCGAGATGGTGACTGGAAGGTGATCTACCACTACCACCCGTCGGCTGGATCAGAAAACGCGAGGTACCAGTTATACAACCTTGCAGGCGATCCGTTTGAATCCAGCAACCTTGCAGAGCAGGAACCAGGCAGGCTGCGTGAAATGATGCAGGGACTGATCGCATCCATGCACAGCCATGGTGGGCAATATCCACTTGATAAGGTGGGCGGACGTGCAACTCCTCCTGTACTGCCCTGAGAATGCGATATTTCCAGCACGTCTGTTGCCTGGCGCAGATGAGCGACACAGTCCAGGCCCTGATGAGTCGTACGGCGACAGCATTGCCAGGGGACAAACCTGCGACCATGTTGTGACTGGCCGTGATCAGATCAGTAACTGGGCAGCGAGTATTCAGACCCGCCATAGTCAGGTAACAGTAACCGATGACAACAGAACGACGCAGAAAGTGCCTTCTTTTCTGCTATCAGACGCCACGCAGTGCCGGAGGTGGCGGTGAGGTACGCAGCTATCACATGGTGCAAACGGCTCTGGACCTGTTTGATGTGACGCTGATTTCGATGGGCGGGCTGTCCGGCACTGAGCAGATTCCGGATGAAATCGCACAACGTTGTGAGCGAGTAATTCAGCCATCCCCGGGCAGCACACACCATAAATACACAAAGCCTCCGACGAGACCTGGTAAATGGTGGCTGCTGCTGACCACGCTGCTGCTGCCGTGGCGAGATCACTGGATCCCGATCAACGCATTGATGATGCAGTATTGTAATCTGCGGCAGTACCCGTCACGGGGAGCAGCTGTGATTGCCCGTCTCGTCATTCTTTCCTGTCAACTCTGTTCTCGTCTGGGTATTGCCGTTCCCCCAATGCAGGCCCGCAACTTTGCTCCGTCCTGGAAACTTGTTGAGAAGGAGGCAATTGCTGCCGCTGCACGGTCGAGGTACGACGTGTTCTGGGTGGAACATACTCTGGGATGGCCGATTGCCAGAAGAATTGTTCCTGCGGGCACACCAATCATCTGCAGCTCCCATAATATTGAGCACCTGCTCGTAAAGCACCTCGGAAGCTCCACATCCCAGGGCGTTCCGGCACGTTATTCGATGCTGGAATACAGACACATGCAGCGAGCCGAGATCGACGCCTGGACTCGCTCATCAATTGTGATCCAATGCTCGGACAATGACTCAAACACGACTCGCCAGCTGGCCCCGAATGTCTCAGCAATCACAGCCCCCAACGGAGTCGATACCGGATACTTTCATACAGAGCCTGACGCGGAGGAATCAGATGAGGCAGTACTGCTGCTCACGGCCGGGTTTGGCTATGCTCCCAATTCTCAGGGACTTCAATGGTTCCTGCAGCATGTCTACCCACTGATCCGCAGTCAGCGGCCTGATGTTAAGTTTCTTTTCGCAGGATCTGCGGCAGGGGCTGCGGCGGAGCGACTTGGGCCACTGCCTGACGGCGTTGAATTCAATTCTGACCCGCAGGATATCCGCCCGAGTTTTCGCAGGGCTCTCGTCTACGTGGTGCCGTTGCTGGCCGGTGGAGGCACGCGACTGAAAATCCTTGAAGCCATGGCGATGAATCTTCCTGTTGTCTCGACATCGATCGGGGCGGCCGGCGTGCCCTACGAGCACAACAAGCACCTGTTGCTTGCCGATTCCCCTGAGGACTTTGCCGCTGCCACGCTCAGACTGCTGAATGACAGCAATCTGAGAAAAGAATTGCGGAAAAATGCTCGAGATCTTGTCTCCGCAGGGTTCGAGTGGAATGCGATCCGCTCAAAAGCAGCGGCAGCGATTGGTGAACTGTTCTGATTTCTGCAATGCCCGCAGAACCAACGCAGACTCAAAAAAGAATTCCGTCACTGTCGCCAAACTGTCGTTCCGTCGAATTGAATCTCTGCAGCATTGACAGATACAGATTGCAGAGCGGTGTTGTGCCGACCGGAGTCTGCAGGTGCCGGTTGCCCTGAATTCCCGTCTGCTGTCCGGCAGCGAGAACGATCGGAAGATCATCCGGGTGGTGCTCGTTGCCGTCAGACATTCCCGACCCAAAGGCCAGCATGCAGTAATCAAGCAGCGTGCCATCACCTTCTGAAATCCCTCGCAGTCTGCTGAGTAACAGCGAGAAATTCTGCACGTACCATCGATTGATCCATTGATACTGCCGGATTCGATCCGCAATCAACTGATGATGCGAAAGGCTATGATGCGGGTCAGTAATACCGTCGGGCATCTCAAACACCTGCTGAGACACATCATTTGCCATCATCAAAGAGACCACTCGCGTGGCGTCCATCTGAAAAGCAAGCACAATCAGATCAAGCATCGCTGTCAGATGTTCAGAGAACTTTCGGGGTGACAACGGTCGCTCGAAGTCAGCAGGAGTGTACTTCAGACTCCGATGGTCAGGATTCTGAGATTCAAACCGAAGTCTCGTTTCCATCTGGTGAACAGACTCCAGGTATTCATCCAGCTTCTGCTGGTCAATACGCCCCAGACGACGACGCAGTGAATGAGAATGTTCAAGTACTTTGCTCAGCAGCGACACCCTTGCAACCGACGTCCCTTGTTCTGCGCCACCTGCCGAGAACAGGCTGTCGAACACTGCAGCGGGAGTATTCTGAGGAAGAACCGGGCGAGACATCGATTGCCACGAGATGCAGCCGCTGTACAGCAACGTCACACCCGTTGATGCATCAATTCCCGCCGGTATCGGCTCGACTCCAAGTACGAGCGATGGAATCGGTGTTGCACCCTGAAGCAACGTGGCGATACGCTGATCAACAGAGATACCACCGGCAGAGAAATCACCTTCCGTCGTGGTCCTGACGGGCATGCCCGTCAGAAAGTTCGCGGTCTTGTGCGCATGCCCATCACTTGTTCTGCTGTGCTGCTTATCCAGCCCTGTAATCACGGTCAGCTCATTCCGGTGCGGGCTGAGCGGATTCAATGACGAGGATAAACGCAGACCGCTGCCGCTGGACGTGGGTGTCCAGTCCTGCATCCACGCTCCATTTGGAAAATGCAGAAATGCCGCACGCAGCGGTGGTGAGTAACAAGGCTCGGCGTTGAACCGACGGGCCTGAAGTGAAGGCAGGTGTGGCAGGGACAGTGCCAGCCCGCCGCCCCGAACGAATGCTCTTCGTGACCGAACTGGTGAATCCAAAATACTCATCTGAACTCCCCTCCAGCTGCATCCACAGACCAGCCCAGAAACGCTCGACTCAGCACAAGCTTCTGTACCAGCATGGCACCGCTCATCTTTCGCGGATCGAATGAATCGAGTATCCGATCCACCTCACACAGCTCTTCAACAGACATGCGTCTTCCCGGTGCATAGCCAAGCAGTTTTCTTGCAAATTGCCGGAATACCGCCTGTGACTGTGAGTTGAG
>JALRDR010000326.1 GCA_023262145.1 Planctomycetaceae bacterium
GTGAACGTTGACATTGCAGAGAACTGCGAACTAGCATCAGCGGTTGCGATGAGGTTGACGTTGCTGGAATTGAGCTTGCGGATCCCGCACTGTCCCTTCGGATAGTTCCCGGCGAGTCTCACGGGTATCCAGCTGCCTGCAGAGTTGCTCGATTCAGCCTTATTCTCGATTCAGCCTGATTGACGGATGAGCCATTGAGGACTGTTGCATCTGCGGGCAGTTTGGAGTCTGGCAGTTTGGCGGGGCAGAATGGTGCTGTGTCGATGTTGTACGGTTCTGCTGTCTGCGATGCTGCACTGTGCGGTATTTTTGTTGGTTCAGGTGATCGTTTGCATCCTGCAGCAGTCGTCTCACGAAGTACGAAGTTGAAGCATGTCTACAGTGAACAAGGCTGGCAGCCGCGCCCCGCAGATCAAGCTGACGCGCTACGACATGGTCGTAGGTCTGCTTCAGACGATGGCTCTGGTTGCAGCGCTGACGTTTCTGGCGATGGTGGCAATCTGGTTGTCCAACCGTCTGCCCCCGCCTGTTTCTCGCAAGATTGAGATGATGCCGTCCGGGGACGGGGGCTTCGAAGACGGTGCTGCGGACGCAACACCGAACGTGGAATCCCCCGAGGACGCGGTTCCTGACCCTTCCGTTTCGAACGAAGAGTCCGATGTCACGGAGATCGAGGAGGTTCTGGAACAAGTGCTGGAGGTTGCTGAGAATGCTTCGGTGATCGAGGCACCTCGGGAGAGTAACGCCACAGAGAGTTCTGGCGTGCCGGGCAGTGCTGACGGGACGGGTGGTCGTCCGCTGGGCAGCGGTGGTCCGGGTCGTGGCGGAGCGAAGCGAGAGCAGGGCTGGATCGTGGAGTTTGCAGACAAAGGGGATGTGGAAAGTTACGCTGCCCAGCTCGACTTCTTTGGAATTGAACTGGGGTTACTGCTGAAAGAAGAGTCACGACTGTATTATCTCAGCAATGTGACTCAGGCGCGTCCGACGGTTCGCGAGGTGCGTACCGGGGAGGGTGAGAAGCGTTTGTTTCTCAACTGGCAGGACGGCAGTCAGGACCGCATCAAAGCAGATATTGAGTTATTCGCAAAGGCTCAGATTGATGCTTCAGCAGGGGTCGTGATGCACTTCTATCCTGCCGATCTGGAGCAGTCGATGGCACAGCTTGAGGTGGGCTACAATAATCAGCAGCCATCGGCGATCCGACGCACCTATTTTCAGGTGCAGCGTCAGGGGAGTGGCTACGAATTCACAGTGAGTCGGCAGATTTTGAAGTAGCCGACATTTTTGTACGGACTCGCTGGCGGAGTGCTGCTCTGCAGACACATCACCAGGCGGTTCTTTTTTCTACAGGCTGGAGCAGTGGCATCGTCGGTGGAGTCTTTCCGCTCGCACAGAGCCGCTGTTCCTGAGGCACCATTATCATTCTGGAATGCCCAATGATCAGCTTTGCAGATTTGTTGCACGTGACAAACATGCTTGCTCAGGACGCAGCGCCTGCGGCAGGTCCATCCGCCTTTATGAAGACCATTGAGAACTCAATCTGGGTTGGCATTGCGTTTTGTGCTGTGGGTGGCTTGTTTACCGGGATTCTGTTGTTGAGTCGGATTCGCAAGAAGCAGTTTCCGGGGGCTGCTGCCGAGCAGAACTTTCTGACGGAAGTTGGCGAGTGTCTGGACCGGGGCGACTATGATGGGGCGATTGCAGTCTGCGATACTCCGGCACTCTGGCATAAGGCACTGCCGCAGCTGACCCAGTTCGCGATTCAGGCGCGTGACGAGCCCATGAAAAAGCTGCGTCAGGCGGTGGTGGATCGATTTGAGCGAGACATTCTGAGCGGTCTTGAACGTCTGAATTCCTGGGTGGGGACAGCGATCAAGACAGCACCTCAGCTGGGACTGCTGGGAACCGTTCTGGGGATGATCAACGCATTCGCCAAGATTGCCGGAGCTGCCGCGACAGGGGTCGACCCCAAGGAGCTTTCAGCAGACATTAGTTTTGCGCTCTGGACGACTGCTGCCGGGATGGCCATTTCCATTCCATTGATCGTGATGCAGGGAATGGCGGCCAACGCAATCAAGAAACTCACCGAGAATATTGATGAGGGTTCCGGGATTCTGCTTGATGATCTGGCAGCTGCAAAATCGAAGGCTGCCGCCTGACCTGACAAACTTGTATGGGTGGCAGAATTTGTGAGGCGGCACCTGCTTTGATGAAAGTACAGCTCGATGGCCAGTGCAGAAGAAGACGAGCTTCCCGTCCGAAAGCGTCCCCCCGCTGAAAATGCGGACGTCGATATTACTCCAATGATCGATATGACGTTTCAGCTGCTGATTTTCTTCATGGTCACGTCCACCATGCAGGGGAATCCACCGGCAATTGTGCCTCGTTCCGTCTCGGGTGGTTCCACTGAACTGGGGAAGATGTCCTTCAATCTGGTGATCAAGGCTCCGGTGGACGAGGTGTCCGATCCGGCCATGGAAATTGAGAAGAAACCGATCACGCTTGAAGAGCTTCGTGAACGGCTCGCTGAGGCATCAGAGGCCAGTCCGAACGGTGTTGAAATCATGATTCTCGGCGACCGCGATGTCCCCAATCGTTTTACCAGCGAAGTGGAGTCGATGATCTCAGAGATAACCAATGTGGGTTTTCACTATGCAGTCGAGGATCGACGCGACTGACCGGATGTTTTTTGCCGCTTTCTCAACATTCCAGAACACACAACGAACTGACTGATTCGGGACTTTCATGAGCGACCTCACCGATCAGAACCTTGGCGAGTTTCAACTGCTGCGGCATCTGGGCAGCGGGGGGATGGCCGATGTTTACCTGGCGCAACAGACATCACTGAAGCGTTTTGTTGCTGTCAAGGTGATGAAGGCTTCCGTGACGGCAGTTTCCGGTTCAGAACTGCTCGAACGGTTTCGGCTGGAAGCAATGACGGCGGCCGAACTGAATCATCCGAATATTGTGCAGGTGTATACCGTCGGGCATGAAGGGCCTCACCACTTCATTGCTCAGGAATATGTGCAGGGAAGTGACCTGGCGACTCTGGTCCGGGACAAGGGAAAGCTTGATCTGGGATCGATTCTGAGTGTGATGCGGCAGGTTGCCAGTGCGCTTAAGGCTTCTGAATCAAAAGGGATTGTGCATCGGGATATCAAGCCGGAGAATCTGCTGGTAACGCAGAAAGGGGACGTCAAGGTTGCCGACTTCGGGCTGGCTCAACTGGCTGAGACGACAGGTTCGAGCGGCGATCGCAAGACCATGGGGACTCCACTGTACATGAGTCCGGAGCAGATTTCGGGACGTGAACTTGATTCGCGGTCGGACATTTACTCCTTTGGCGTGACCTGTTATCAGCTGCTCTGCGGTCATCCGCCGTTCACGGGCAGCAGTGCCGCCGAAATCGCAATGCAGCACGTGAACGAACTGCCTCCGCCACTGCAGGAAGAGAATCCGGAACTGCCTGTCGTAGTCTGTCGCCTCGTGCATCGGATGATGGCGAAGCGGCGTTCCCTGCGGTATCAGTCTGCGACCGAATTGCTTGAAGACATTCGCACTCTGAGCGCGGCTTTCAAGCAGGGGCGTTCGCTCGATCTCGTACGGCTGCCGCAGCTTGAAGCACTGGAAAAGCTTGCTCAGGCGGAACGTCGCCGTCTGCAGGGGACCTCTGAAGGCGATGCCGAAAATACGACCGCTGCAAGATCATCTGCCTCTGCGACTCCGAGCGTGGGGCCGACGATGGTCATGCCCACAAGGCAGCCGGAGGCAATTCGTCGGCAGCCGGAACTGCAGGTTGCTGAAGAGGAGGACACACCTCGACGTGAGCGAAGTCCTGCTGAGAATGCATCAATCGACCTGACGCCTGCTGTTGATGTGACATTCCAGCTGCTCATTTTTTTCATGGTTACTGCCTCGTTCAGCATGCAGAAGGCTTTTGATGTTCCTCCGGCAAAGCAGACCGATGGGATCTCGGTTTCAGTTGTTGTTCCCGATGAATCTCAGACGGCCGTGAAGGTACAGGTGGATGCTGACAATACCATGCTGGTGGAGGAATCGCAGACGGCAGATACATACCGAGAGATCCTGGAACTTCTGATGGCCGAAAAATCACGCAGTCCGGATGTGAATGACGTCGAACTCGAACTGCATCCGGATTCGACGCATGAGGCCAGAGTAATTGTCATCGATGCTGCTGCTCAGGCCGGATTCACGCGAGTTAAGAACAAAGTAGCGGAATGGTAATTCAGAATATATCAGAGCTGTTCTGTGGCACAGAAAACTGTGTGGACTTCTGAAATCTGACTGCGCTGGTTCCGAGTGGAACTGAGTCGGATGGCGGAATGACCTTGATCTGAGAGACTGGAAGAAATCGTGGCTTCTGAAAACGAAAACAACCCGACGGACAACGCTGATTCAGTTCGCAGGGAACTTGCGAAGACAGCTGATCGCCAGCTGCGGCGAGGTCGACTGAACCAGCTCTCGGATCGGCTGACGGGAGGGCCGCAGCGACCAGG
>JALRDR010000339.1 GCA_023262145.1 Planctomycetaceae bacterium
GCGGGGCCATTGTTCTGATCATTTGATGCCATGCGGGAGGAGCTGCAGGGATTTTTCCAATTCTGCAGATTCTAAGCCGTTGAAAGCAATCGAGGTGCTGCGAAATCAAATCTGCAGATGCAGCGGTGCTGCGGAAGATCATGGGTTCTTCAATTCTGCTTTCGAAAGGGCAGCGGCGGGGAAATTCACTCCATGCTGCCTTGCATGGCGTTGAGCCTCGCGAATCGTTCCCGATTCGCCGAATGCGATTCCTGCTTTTCCAGATCAGGACAGCAGGGACGCACGATTGCCGGAACGCTGATGTCGGTGTTGTGCGCTTTGCATCCAGGTCATGCGTTCAAGAACGTCAATTGGAGTCCCGGCTGGCGAAAAGAACCTGCTCAGAATTCTTCGCTGTTTTCGCCGCCCGAGCGCGTCAGCAAGGCGCGATAAACCCTGACATGAATCTTCTCAGAAACGCCGCGTACCGATCCATCGGAAAAAACAACGTTAATAATCCCGGTGTGCCAGCTGCTGAATCCCGGAAAGGACTGCGTTCCATTATTGATCGGAACCGCGCCATGGCCAACCGCTCGCAGCCACGAATCCTTCGCGTATGGAATTGCCCCCACCCAGAGCGTCATGTCAACAAAGCGGATCGTACTGCCGTCCAGCCACATGTGATCTCGAGCGGTCGTAAGGCGTTCCGCAACTGCGATTGTGTTACTCGTGCCATCAGTGATGTCTCTGATCGACGTCCGGCTGTTTCTGGCGAAAATTCCGTTTCCGTTGGAAGGTCGCTGAGCTAGCTCATTTGAACCAAAGACACCCGGATAATTCGATTTGGAGGCATCCACGAAGCTGATTGGCGGATGGGGCAGCCACGATGTCAGTCCGTCACCAGACCGCAATTCCTCACCAATGATCACAACCTCAGCAATGGACTCGAACGCATCTGACGGACACACGAATACGGGGAGCACTTTGCGAATTACATCTGTGTGTACCGCTGAGATAATCGGCGATGTGAAGTCGATTGACTGCCAGACTGTGGACTGCTCCAGCTGTGGCAGCAACGCTGCTGACCAGCCCCAGCCATGCTTCTCTGTTGCCGGATCAGCGTGCCACCCGGGTGGAAACATGCCCGCTGTATCATGGTAGTTGTGCAGCGCCAGGCCAATCTGCTTCAGGTTATTGCGACAGCTGACTTTACGAGCTGCTTCCCGAGCTGACTGCACCGCAGGCAGCAGCAATGCCACCAGCACGGCAATGATGGCGATCACTACCAGCAACTCAATTAACGTGAATCCGCGAAAACGCCGTCTCATCAGCAGCGGCACCCGCTTCTGCTCGTCCGGCAGGACAACTGCCTGCAGTACACCCGCCCGATCAAAATACCCGCAATGATTCTGCTGCGGCTGAGCTGCGATGTTCCGCAGAAAAAGTGCCGGCACAATTCCTGTCATACGGCAGCTTGATCTGCCGAAGCGTTGTTTTTCTTTTTCATGAATCCAATGATCACTGCGATAATGAAGATGACTCCGACAGCGATTACAACGGGGCCGGCGGTCGGATCCTTCGATTTGTCAGACACGGCTGTCCATGCTGCCGCGCAGGCACCGGCTACCGAGATTCCCATCAGGATATTCCAGATCAGCATGGAAAGCCCACGTGGCTTTTCATCCTTCATCAGCGACTTGCTGTTCATCATCATCATGAAGGTGATGTAAGCAATCGGCAGCAGCATCATGCCGAATGACGATGTCAGAATGGCCAGCCACAGTTTGGATGGCCCGTCCCAGATGAACGGCCATGACGCACCTGCAAGGCCGGCCAGCAGCGCTCCAATGCTGAATGCGGGCTGGCTGCTTTGTGGCTGATTGATTGCTTCACACAATGCGTAGCTGTTGATCAGCATCAGGATAATAATGGTGGAAAAACCCATTCCAAAGACACCCAGCCCAAAGATCACATTGGCCAGCTGCTCGCCCAGCAGCGGTGCCAGTGACTGCGACAGCTCAAATGCATCACGCTGAACGAGGGACAACGCCAGCTGTTTTTCTGCCGTGGGCAGTGCTGCCATGGCCGCCTGCTGAGTTGCTTCGTCCATCGTGCTCCACGCGTCTGCTCCGACCTCATGCTGCACACGAGCGGCGAGGGATTTCTTGACCTTGTCGAACATGGGACTCTGAGTCATGACTGCCGGATCACTACTGGCAAGTTGCTCGTCAGGAGCCTGAGCATGGAAGCTGGCGGCAGCCGCGATGACAACACAACTGGTCACCAGGATGTAAGGGATCGCCATGCCAGTGGACAGGTCAAAGCGAGCAAGTCCGCGGAATGGCTTGTCCCAGCCTCGATTGAGCATGGAGTACGGAAGCAGGAAGGTCATGTTGATTCCCACAGCCGTCGCGGCAGCGCCGATCATCACAGCACGCTGTTCCTGAACAATTCGGCCTGACCAGAATTCTCCTGCACTCGTCTGTAGTCCGGCAATGATCTCAGCAATGGTCCCCGTGGGTCTGCTGAACTGGCCGAAGTCCGGTGTAAAGCCGGCAATGATTGCGGCGATGTCCAGCTGGCCTTTACCAATCATCAGCACCACGACACCGAAAAAGCAGATGACGATCATGCCGACCAGTGCTTTGAGTACGCGATCAAAGATCTTCAACCCTGGACCGGGTTGGCGGTTCAGCTGCACAACAATAAATGTGAGTAGCAGAATCGCTCCGGATACGGTCAGTTTGGAACTGTTCGAGTCGGGCAGTGCAGTTCCCAGCAGATTCTTCTGCAGAGCTGCATAGCACAGGCTGAACTGAGGCATACACCAGATCATGTTGGCCATCATTGTGGCGATCAGCCAGCCCCAGCCGAGCACAGGATTAATGTGCTGATTAATGGCACGAAAAGGTCGCTCGCCCGTGGAGAGGGTCACGTAGCTGATGGCACTCAGCATTACCACGCCCATGAAGATGGCCATGAGCTGCAGCCAGATCATGCTGGTCCCGCCAAGCACACCCAGAAACAGACTGCCGGCAAGGGAACCACCACCGAGCGTGATCGCGCTTTGCAGCCAGCCGGGACCGGACAGCTTCACGAACGCTTTGATCGTGCTGCCAGTGCCCTGTTTCTGGGCACTCAGCAGCAGTTCACGACTGGATTCAATGTTTCCGGGTTCACTCATGGCGGGAATCTTATCTGGTGTGCGGGTGGCTCAGTAAAGGAGAGCCGGGAATTGTCCCCGCAGATCCACTCACACGAACTGCGACAGACACCTCGGATCATAACGCACAACGCCACTCTGTTCCAGAAACCGCCGCCGACACCGATTTGCTCGCAGTCGACTGCAGCGGATCCATGTGTGAGCTCGACCAGTGCCTGATCAGGGGGCACGCCTGCTCGGGCACTGATCCTGCTGAGGTTTCCGACTGCAGGAGCGATGCGTTCCGAATCAACGCTACAACCCGTGCAGGCCATTCTGTCCCCAAATGCGGTATATGCTGATCCAGCCTGTCCTTCTCCCTCAACGCAAAGCGTCCAGGCGACCGATTTCCCGGACCCTCAGACGTCGCGGCGAGATATGCTCAGACCAGATTTACTGGCTTTGCGTCGCGTGTTACGCCGCTCCGCCGACGCAACAAAACGTTCAGGCAGACCTGCCCGTCAGCAGGCGTTTACCTGCCATCCGGCTACTCGAAGGATTCTGACCATGTCCGAAGAGATCATTGAACCTGACGCTACTGCTGATGAATCATCTGAGCAGGGCTCCGGGAATTCGCCCCGCATGACTCCCGGCGATCATTTCCTCGGGATGATTCTGTTCCTGTATCTGGTGCTCGTTGTACTGTTTGCCGGGTTCTATCTGCTTGAAACGTTCGAGGAAGTCGCAGGTAAACCCCTCAATGATAAGGTAAAGATTATTAGCGCGGTACAACTTATCAAAGTGGCACTTTATGCCGGAATGCTGGGTGGCTTTCTGCATGCTTCAGCGTCGCTGTCTGTGTATATGGCCCATCGATCGTTCTCAGGTTCGTGGCTGATCTGGTATCTGCTCCGACCATGGCAGGGTGCTGTTGTTGGCTGGGCAATGTATGTGATTACAAGAGCAGGTCTGATCTCCGGCAGCGATGGAGATATCAACCCGTTTGGCGTGGCGGCACTCGGGCTGCTGGGTGGCTGGTTTTCCAAGGATGCGATGGAGAAGATGAAGGAGGTGTTTCAGACGTTGTTTGCGCCAAGAGGAACCAGCGATTCGCCGGGGGCAGCAAAGCCGCAACCCGGGGGCCAGCCAGGCGGCAATGAGGGAACCTGAGTGAACTCGGTGAAATCATGCAAAGCCGACATTTCAGCAGTTCGGTCTCTCGGAAACCCCTTCCAGTCGGTGTTTAAAGAGTCTCTGACTGCGGTCGGGTATCCGTTTTCGCAGCACGTTTCTGAGCCATCGTTGTGTGAGTGGAGTTCAACGAAATGAGCACTGTGAAATTGCAGGACGATCAGCGTGCTGGCGATTCTGCCGCGCAGAGGCCAGCGGATCTGGTGCCGTTGTCTCCGCCCGAGATGATTGCTGCCCTTGTGGCATTAACTCTCTGGTTTCTGCTCTTTGCCGGCGGAAGTCTGATTTCCACTGAGATCTACCGCGACATGCTGATGAAATCGATCTCCTGGGTCGAAAAACTGAAGCCGCTGACAGTTTGTGTGCTGTTTTGGACCACATCCAATATCGGAATGCTGGCGTGTCTGGCCGCGTTCCTTGGCGGTGTCGGCTATCGCTGCAGATTCACGGAACCGCCGGACTTCGGTAACCGTGGACGCCAGTTGCTGACACTGAATCCGCGGCTCCTCATGACATCCTACATCGCAGCAGTCATGCGCGGTTTCGGTACCTACACGTTATCGCTTGCGGGTCTGCTGCTGGTGGCGACAGATACGCTCACGGCCCCCAGCCAGACTTCCTATCTGCGACTGGCACCGCTGGTATCGATTGCCAGTTTTTATTCCGGCTTCAATCCGCGGACATTCGCCGGGCTGCTGAACCGAGTCAGGAGTCTGATGCAGGCAAAGATCCCCGGTGAAGAAACAGCACCGCCAGCTGCACCAGTTGCTTCACCGCAGCCTGTTGTCGAGACGCCGCCTGCGCGCACTCGCACTACGCGATCCCGCGGCAAGTAGCCAGATACGAATCAGTCGGCCGCTCGCTCCAGTTGCTCCATCCACAACCTGCGGGCGGCATGGTATTCCTGCAACGCCTCCCGGCTGAGGATCTCCTGATTTCGCTGAATCTCCTCATCCATCCGCTGCACGAAGAATTCAGCATCGCGGCGACGTGGCTGCAGCGGTTGTCCGGCGACATCCACAAACACCGGATTGGTGTGCACAAAGCTGACCTTGTCGTGCGGAAGATCTTCAAACGCGCGCACAGCAACCCAGCCTGAGCCGTTGCATGTCAGCCCCATCCCCACGTCACAGATGTAACCTCCGGCTACTTTCTGCATCGCTGGTCGCTGCTGCTGTATTGTGCGGCCATTGTGAATCAGTTCGAGTGACTTCAGGGGATGGCGTGACCAGATCTGACCGGAAACGCTCACGGAGTTCTTCTGCTCCGATGTGTTCCAGACCGTACCGGGAAGCTGTTCGTTGAACCGCAGTTCAGCCAGTGGCCCGGTAGTGACAAAACTGTTGCCGCGGTTGAGACCTTCGATCCAGCGCTCGTAGCTGAACTGCTTCCCGGTGTGCACATACACGCGACCGTGTCCCAGCGGCACCGGGTGAACTCCGGATCCTGTGCCTCCACTCACTCGCATGCGGTAGCCACAGTTGAGCACTGCGTAGTAGGTCTGCATGCCGAATTCGGTCCAGCCGAGTTCCGTGAAGCCGCGTTCATCCCGTTCCACTTCCGGCCAGTCGGGAGCATTTTCCAGAGTCCACTGCGGGAATCCGAAGGTCGTTCGCCAGTTGTGATTATTGCTGAGTTCAAACAGGTCGACCTGCATCAGCGGAATGA
>JALRDR010000420.1 GCA_023262145.1 Planctomycetaceae bacterium
GCTCGGCCTGAATTGCCTGCCGAACGGCTTGATTCCTCCCCACTGCCCGCTGCAGTGTGAACAGACACAGAGTCCACTGCATCA
This sequence comes from Planctomycetaceae bacterium, assembly GCA_023262145.1. GTDB lineage: Bacteria > Planctomycetota > Planctomycetia > Planctomycetales > Planctomycetaceae > SXXK01. Next base: position 85 of record JALRDR010000420.1, read on the forward strand.
GCAACGCAATGAAGATCAGTGACCCGCCAAAACCAGCGTCAGCAATCAGCACCGCACTGGCTGCAGTCTGCAGTGCAGCAAGTCCCAGTAACCACCAGTAACGCCGTGCTGTAACCGGCATGAAGAACACGATCCAGCTGAGCTGTACCAGCAGGTCCGTACCTCGCTCCAGTCGCGTCAGATTCGTCCCGTCGAATTGATTCAGCAGCTGCAGCAGGACCGCCAGACCCAGCAGGTTGGCCACCACGATCGGCAGCCGGAACCAGCGACGATCGTCGTTGACATATAACGCCACTGCCGCGATCAGCGGGGTGAGCACCATCGGATACAGGCGTAACTGGCTCCACGATAGCAACACCGCAGTCGCACTGCAGACCAGAAACATTCCCACCAGGAAACTGCGTCGGACCTGCAGCCGAGCTGCCTGCACCTGACTACTCATGGCGTGTCCTCCGCCAGCAGTTCCTGACTGGGCTGCAATGGCTGAAACCACGCCTGCAGGTTCGCAGCCGAAATCGTCAGTACCTGCAACGCTGTTCCACGCAGCCTGACAGCATCATCCCCGACGTCCGATTGCCATGCCTGTGGACGGGCCGTCAGTAACAACCAGCGATGGCGTCGATTTCCCTGCACACGGCCGACCGAGCGCAGCAGGTCTGAGATCAGCGGTTGCCGCGATAACTCGCATTCCGCCAGCGCCCTCCCGCAACGTTGTCGAAAATCAATCGCCGCAGAACTCTGCACTGCCACGACGTTCTTCCCGCCAATCACCAGACAGTGCTCTCCCCCACAGTTGTCATCACTCACTTCGCTGCACACTGTCGCCGCCAGGGAAATCGTACGCTCCAGCAATTCCTCCGCTGCCTCCTCCGGGCAAAACAGATCCAGTATGACAGCAATCGATGTTTTCTGATGCGGTCGAAAATCTCGTACTTTGAGGCTTCCGGAGCGTGCTGTGCTCAGCCAGTGAATCTGCCGCAGACGATCCCCGTTGCGATAGTCACGCAGACCGACGAACTCTTCTTCTGCCCGGCCAGATTGTGATTCACGCATCCGCGAATCTTCTTCTCCACGCAACGCTACCAGCTGCTGCCACGCCGGGAGCAGCCGTCCCGGTCGAGGCACAACGAGCAATTCATGCGGCTCATCCGCCCCCAGTACGGAACGGCCAATTCCCAGGGGGAACTGAGTACTGATCTGCAGCTGACGAAAAATCACCCGCCCCCGTACCGGAATCTGCAGCCGATAAGCAGCCGTCCGCGCTGCCCCCGGGGAGACACGCAGAAATGTCACCAGAGGCCGAACCACTACACCGGCAAAGTCCACTTCGTCCTCAGCCTGCAGGAGCCGCGATGCCAGCCTGCGACGACGGTTACGCACCGTCACCCAGACCGAAAACGGGACGCCGGCCAATGCCGTAGAGGGCAGGGTGCGGCTGCATTCCAGCTGCCGCTTCATCATCAATACAACCCAGCCGTTGACGACAAAACTACCCGCCATCAGGCCGAAAATCAGCAGCAGACTGTTCCCCGTTGTCGCACTTCCGCCGGATAAAGCAGCAACCGCAAGAAACAGCATGATCCCCAGAAAAACAAATCCCTCACGCGGGACCAGTACTCGATTGTCCAGATTCCAACGCTCAGAAAACGCAGCCACTCGATCCCGAAAAACTCGCGAGAGTACTGCCAGCAGAATGAAAAAACCGGCGGCAGAAAACATGACCCAGCGAAGCAGATGGGCATCCTGCGGAAAGTAAAGCGGCAATGCGATGGCCGCCAGCACACACGCGAAAGCAGACAACAGCTGCACAATGGTGCCCAGCTGCATCGCCGACGCATGGCGCGACCTCATGACCGTATTTTTCTGCCCTGCTCGCGCCATGGCAGCTCCTGTTGCAGACTTTCATGGCTGTCGGCAGCAGCCCGCAGACAGACGACCGTCGAATTCGCGTCCGCCTGACACCAATTCCACTTCGCCGCCGCAGATGCGTCAAGTCTCAACAGACAATGTTCATCATCCGTTCAGACCCGCAGAGCCTCCGCCGCACCACCCAGCTCCGCCGCGTAACGCTCCCGTACCGGCTCCACGTGCTCCCGCAGAAAGGCATCTACCTGCTCCGGCGAACGTCCCACATAACGCGACGCATCCAGAGCACCGCTCAGATCAACCGCCGCAAATGCCGCATCCGCTCGCAGCCGATCGAGCAGATCGTTTGGTCGTCCCTCACGCTTCACCACATCCGCCGCCGCCTGACTGTGACTGCGAATGACTTCGTGCAGCTCCTGACGGTCTCCGCCAGCCTGCACTCCCGCCATCAGAATCTCCTCCGTGGCCATAAATGGTAACTCGGCATTCAGATTGGCCGAAATCACCTGCGGATACACCACCATCCCATCCGTGATATTGCGGTACAAAATCAGACATGCATCCACTGCCAGCATCGCCTGTGGAATCGCCAGCCGACGAATAGCACTGTCATCCAGCGTCCGCTCCATCCACTGAGTCGCCATCGTGTTGTCCACACCCGACTGCTGACTCATCGCGAATCGTGCCAGCGAACACATGCGTTCGCTGCGCATCGGATTTCGCTTATACGCCATCGCTGAAGACCCAATCTGGCTTTTCTCAAATGGCTCCTCAATCTCCTTGCGGTGCTGCAGAATGCGGATGTCCATACCCACCTTGTGACAGCTTTGAGCGATCCCGCTCAGACAACCCATCACCATCGAATCGGATTTGCGGGAATAAGTCTGACCGGTGACCGCGTGAGTCGAACTGAAGCCCATACGTTCCGTGACCAGCCGATCCAGCTCCAGTACCGCATCATGGTTCCCACCGAACAGACTCAGGAATGACGCCTGTGTGCCCGTGGTCCCCTTCACGCCGCGGAATCGCAATGTGGCAATCCGATGCTCCAGCTCTTCCAGATCAAGCAGCAGATCCCAGCACCAGAGCGTGGCACGTTTGCCCACAGTGAGCGGCTGTGCGGGCTGCAGGTGCGTAAACCCAAGGCAGGGCAGATCCCGCCACTCCGCAGCAAATCGCCCCAGCTGATCAATCACCTGCACCAGTCTCCGACGCAACAGGAGCAGACTGTCACGAATCTGAATCAACTCGGAATTGTCCGTGACAAAGCAGCTGGTCGCCCCCAGATGAATGATTGGTCGCGCTGTGGGAACCTGATCGCCCCAGGCATGCACGTGAGCCATCACGTCGTGACGCAGTTCCCGCTCATACTTCGCGGCAGCGTCAAAATCAACCTGATCCAGAGTCGATCGCATTTCTTCAAGCTGAGCATCCGTAATGCTGATCCCCAGCCGCTGCTCCGATTCCGCCAGAGCCAGCCAGAGCCGACGCCAGGTCGAATGCTTGCTCTGAGCCGACCAGATGGCCGACATCTCTGCCGATGCATAACGCGTATTCAATGGGTTGGAATAAATCTCGTGTGACACGCTGCCTGATCCCTTATCCAGTGCCCTGTTCCCTGACTGCTCATCATCACAGGCCGCCCGTGCGGCACTGGCACATAGCCAACCCAACCGCACGCCCTGCAACCGCCTGCTGTCGCCCGCTAATGGTCCCGGAACTGCATCGACAGAAACTCCCAGTCGGGATTCTGTTTCTGACAATGATCCGCTTCCCAGTCCGACTGAAACAGCACTGCCGCCTGGCCATACTGATCCACCACTTCCCGACTGGATGACAACAGTTCCAGGCGAGTATTCGTGTTCGGCTTTGGCTGTACCCAGCGGGCCACCTTGTAATTGAGCCAGCGAACATCCGTCTGCGTATCGTATTCCGATTCGAGTCGATAGCGAACCACGTCGAACTGGAGTTCACCGACTGCCGCCAGCACGGTCTGCCGCACCGAAGAATTTGTCGTATGGAAGACCTGGATCGCGCCTTCTTCGAGCAGCTGGCTGAGCCCACGCTCAAACTGC
>JALRDR010000434.1 GCA_023262145.1 Planctomycetaceae bacterium
GGTCGCCGCCTCGCCTTTGCACGCTGGATGACCAGCCATCAGAATCCCCTGACCGCTCGCGTACTGGTCAATCACGTCTGGATGCGACATTTCGGAAAACCACTGGTCGAACGCACGTTCGACTTCGGACTCCGTTCCGAAAAGCCACAGCACGCTCAACTGCTGGACTGGCTTGCTGTCACGTTCATGCAGGATGGCTGGAGCCTCAAACAGCTGCATCGACGCATTCTCACCGCCGGCGTGTATCGCCTGAGCTCATCGCCGGCCGCCGCCGCTCCCGCGACGCTCACGGCAGATCCCGATAATCAGACGCTGTGGCGAATGAACACCCGTCGCATGGAAGCAGAAGTCGTCCGGGACAGCGTGCTGGCACTCGGCGGCAGTCTTGATCTGACCAGTGGTGGACCGCCAGTCGAACACACTCAGGGCCAGTCGGTGCTCCGCCGCAGTCTTTACTTTCGTCAGGACAAGGAACGGCAAATGACCTTCCTGAGTCTGTTCGATGGAGCCAAGGTCAATGAGTGCTATGAGCGGCAGGCAACCGTCGCCCCGCAACAGGCACTGGCTCTCTTTAACAGTCCCATCGCCGCCAGTCAGGCCGAAAGAATCTCAGCCACCTATGCGCAACTGGAGCCTCCCGAATTCATCAATGCTCTGTTCAACCACGTCCTCTGCCGCAAACCAGGCGAAAATGAACTCACCGAATGTCTCAGCTTTCTGAGTGAATTCAGCGACAGCGGACAAGTTCGCAGTCAGCTGGCCCTCGTTCTGCTCAACCACAATGACTTCGTCTCCATCAGATAATCACTCCGGCTGAATCGTCGCACCGACACCCGCTGCCCGCGTTTGATTCCACCGAACCATTTCCACCAAACTGTCACGGAACATCACCATGACCGGTCCATTTCCAACACGCCGCCATGCACTTTCCGACCTCGGCACTGGCTTTGGTGCTGTGGCACTCAGCGCAATGCTGCAGCAGGACGCCTCTGCCGATAGCGCCGCAGCCGCTCTGCTCCGCGGGCTGCCACATTTTGCCCCGAGGGCGAAAAGTGTGATCTGGCTGTTTATGGCTGGCGGCGTAAGCCAGGTAGAGACCTTTGATCCCAAACCGGAACTCACCCGCTACGGCGGGATGACAATCCCCGCATCCCCCTATGCCAGCGTGCTGGAATCTCCCTACATCCAGAACCGCATCGAACTGGTCAAGGGTGATGCCAATGGACAGATCTACGACAAACTGTATCCACTGCAGGTTGGCTATGGCCGCCATGGGGAAAGCGGCATTGAAGTGAGCGACTGGTGGCCTCATCTTGCCGCATGTGTTGATGACATGGCAATCGTCCGCTCAATGTGGACCACGGCCAGCAATCATGACGCTCAATTGCAGTTCCACACGGGCCGCAATCGCTTCGATGGATTCTTCCCCACCATCGGGGCGTGGGTCCACTACGGACTTGGATCACTCAATGAAAATCTGCCCCAGTTCATCGTCATGGGAAACAAGATCGGCGACTGCTGCGGTGGAAAAGCGACCGAAGGTGCAGATTATCTTGGCCCGGAACATGACGGAGTGACACTCTCAGTTGACCCGCAGAATCCGTTGCCGTTCGCAGTTCCCGCAGCCGGCGCAGGTACACCGGAACGACTGCAGGCCCAGCAGTTACTGGGCCGACTGAATCGCCTCACCGCTGCACAACACCCGGACGACACGGCATTGGCTGCACGTATCAAGTCCTACGAGCTGGCATTCCGCATGCAGACAGCCGTTCCGCAGATCGTCAACACGGCGGAAGAAACGGAGGCAACTCACCAGCTCTACGGAACCAGCGGTGGTCCCACCCAGTCCTTCGGAAGACTCTGCCTCACTGCTCGGCGGCTGGTTGAAAAGGGCGTTCGTTTTGTGCAGATCTATCACGGTGGCGGCGGTGCAGGAGCCTGGGATGCTCACAGCAATCTGCAGACCAATCATGCCAGCAACTGTCAGCAGGTCGACCAGCCCATCGCTGCACTACTCACCGATCTGAAACAACGCGGACTGCTGGATGAAACACTGGTCGTCTGGGGTTCCGAATTCGGACGCACGCCGGGCGGTCAGGGTTCCAACGGTCGTGGGCATCACAACTTTGGCTTCTCCATCTGGATGGCCGGTGGCGGTATCCGGGGCGGCACCGTACATGGTGCCACAGACGAACTTGGATTCCACGCAGTGGAGGATCGGCACTACGTCACCGACGTGCATGCTACCGTCATGAAACAGCTGGGCCTTGATGCCAGAAAACTGGAAGTCCCCGGCCGAAAGCGACTGGAAGTCGACTACGGACACCCCATCGATCAGATCATTGCCTGATGCAGCGTCGTGTGCGGCCGGTCAATTTCATGCGAATCATCTGAGCAGCGTTGGCGTTCAAGCTTGCGGCGGCGACGATCAGTCGCAGCCTCTCCCGTGCGTTGAACACTATCGTCGATCTGGTTTGCGGTCTCCAGGTCCTGCGTACGATTTTCCGCGGGGATCTGCCCCGTGAAAAAGCCCATTGTGCAACCAAACACAGCTGCCCCCGTGGTCATCTCAGTGCAGTAGTCGCAGATTGGGCCCTCAAGCCCCGTCTTAACCGTTTTCGTCTTCCTCGTCTGCTCCATCGTCCGGCGGCAGTTCCTGCAGCCCTCGCAGTGGTTTCATTGCCGCTTCTTCGATTTTGTCGTGAGTTCCCTTAGCAGCCAACTGCATAAACGCAGCAAAAATCGCGCCGTGTATTGAAGCGTTGCCTCCGTCTGCTTCCATCAATGATGGAACGTCGCCGTTCCATCGATTGTGAAAACCCATAACCGTCTCCCGTCTGGCGGCTCAATGGTCGGTGTCGATCATTTGCGGGCGGCCTACAAGCCATTTGTTATTCAGGCTGTTTGTCTGTCTTGTTTTGGCGCAAAAACATCACAGCACCCAAGCCAGCAGTTTGTCTGCTGGCTCCTTCCTGCGAAGCAAACAACTCAAACAAATATTGTGTCGCAAGCGATGCGAGAGTGAGCACCGCGACGGTACCGAGACCGCTAAGCCCGAATCCAAAGAATCAGGAGTTGTCGGGAGTAAACCCAATCAGAATTGCCAGTATGTAGCAAGTTCCGAGCACGGCGGCCGTTATCCAGTCCGCCGTTCAGGCCTTGAAGGACGTCGTTTACGACGGGCTGGTGAGGACCAACGAAAAGATCCACGACCTGCTCGTGCCGCGAAAGAGTCTGCCCCAAACGATCGCGGGCGATACCAGGAGTTTCCCCGTCAACTTCATCGACTGGAATCCAGAAACCTGGCTGACAAACAACGTCTTTCACGTCACCGAAGAATTCAGCGTTGAGCGAACCGATCGCATGCCGTGAGCGACCTGGTGGCATGCTCAAGTACTACCATCGACGCGATGCCTGACGAGCCTTCTCGCGAGTCAGACGTGAGCCTTCTGCGGTGAAGGTATGCGCTGACCTTGACCTGAAGCATATTTCGAGTGCCAACCGTCAAGCTCGTCATCAACCTGTCAGCTGAAAATGACGTCAACTTCTCCCGATAACACCTGATCATCAAAGAGCCTTGAGCGCGATCTCGTTCCTTGAACCTGCGGGAATTCTGCCGTGCTGGCAGCCTTGTCACGCTGCACTTCTGCCCATCATCCAGCGTTGTCGCAGTCAGGGCAGAACTTTACTCGTCCCCATAGGGGCGAGGACACGCAGAGAGTTCAATCTGTTGCGCAAATTCCGTTGCGACGTCTCGCAGCGTACGTCCGGTCTTCAGACTGCTTGCCATGATGCTGTCGACCAGTCCATTCATTTTCAGGCCCACATAGTGCAGAACATCGGCTGCTGCGGGGACATTGACCGAACTGAATAGTCCGCCGACAGACATTACCCCACCAGCCCCTGCCACAATATCGGGGAGCACATGAATTCCTCGCTCAGCAAGGATGCTGTCTGCTTCACTCGACAACGAAAAATTCGCTGCTTCAGCAACAGCACGCACATTGACCGTCCGCGCTTCTGCCTCGCAAAAGGAGTTCTCAAGACTTGACGACACCAGAACATCGCAGGGGATCTGAAACAACTGATCACGGTCGCCCGCCACGCAGTTTGATGGAAGAGGATCCTGAGCAACACTTGTTTGAGACGTTCTTCTTCGGAGCAGATCCGGAATGTCCAGTCCGCCCTGCTGAGCGATCAATGAAGCAGCCACATCAGAGACGGCGACAACCCGAACTCCCGCCCGATACAACGAATAGCCGCACGCCGATCCAACGCCACCAAATCCCTGTATGGCCACTGTGGCCTCGCCGGGGGGAATCCCCAGGTTTCGCAGCAACGCCAGTACAGAAACAGCAGTACCATGACCGGAACGGCGACTGGCGAGACTCCATCCATCAACTAATTCCTGAAACACACGGTACCGCTGCTGGAATTCGTCCAGGCTCAGGCCCTGTGCCTTCGCAACAGCCAGCTTCACTGACGGAATATCAAGTTCAGCCGCAATGGAATCAATCTCCGGCAGCGATGTATTCAGGTCCGGCCCCAGTGAGTAGCGGCTGACAATGTATGGACGCACTGCGTGGAAGAATCTTTTGATTGCTTCACGCTTCCCGGGACTGCCGGGATCGTAATCAATTCCACTCTTGGCCCCGTCAACCCGATTGCCCGCCAGACGGTGCTTCAGTGTCATCACACTTGCCAGCCGAGCAATATGTTCCGGCTTCAGTCCGGGCTGGACTCGGAATCCACCCGCGGCGATCTGATGATTAAACCCATCGATTGCCAGGTACCCCCGAAATTTCTCCACAGGATCGCAATACGTGACAAACACGCCGGAGTCATGAACCTGAGTCTGACTTTCCGCTGTGCTCTCGGTTGCAGACGCGATGACGCGCTCTGCAGGGAATTCTTCACCCGATCGATTCACTTGACATCTCTCCAAGAAGCGAGGGAAGAATACCGCCCCTGCGGGCATATTCAATCTCAGTTTTTGTATCAATACGGAGCGTAACAGGAACCGTTTCCACGGTTCCACGAGAACTGCGGATCCTCAACTGCAGGGGTTGAAATGGTGCTACGTCGGCGGCGAATCCCACAAGATCGAATGTTTCCGATCCGTCCAGTCGCAAACTGACCGCATCCACGCCGCCGGGAAGTTCGCAGGGCAATACCCCCATTCGCACCAGATTACCTCGATGAATTCGTTCAAAGCCGGAAGCAATAACAGCCCTCACGCCGCATAGTCGAGTTGCTTTTGCAGCCCAGTCGCGTGCGCTTCCAGTCCCGTACTCCCTGCCGGCCACAACCACCAAAGGCGTGCCCTGCTGCTGATAAAGCATTGCAGCTTCGAACACTGTCATCGGCTGATCACTGTCATGGTGCACGGTCAGACCACCCTCTGTGCCCGGCAGCATTTTGTTCCTCAGACGGTTGCTGGAAAACACACCACGCAGCATCACTTCATGATTCATGCGGCGGGCACCAAAGTTGTTGAAATCCAGCTCGCTCACCCCTCGTGAACGCAGGTATTCCCCCGCCGGAGACTTCGAATTGATACGACCAATTGGACTGATGTGGTCCGTGGTCACCGAATCACCAACAATGACCAGCGAACGTGCTCCATGAACATCCGAGAGCACCGAGCGACGTAACTCCTGCCGCAGGAAAGGCGGGCGAACAATGTAGGTCGAGTCGGTCCGCCACGGATAAACGTCGCCTCGTTCATGCTCAATCGACGCCCACCGAGGATTCAACTGCCCAAAATCCTGAGAATAGATCTCCTGAAACATGGCCCGGCTCAGGCCCGCATTCATGACAGAGTTCAGTTCTCCAGCGTCAGGCCAGAGATCTCTCAGGAAGACCGGCCTCTGATCAGGATCATAGCCCAGCGGCTCAACTTCGAAATCAACATCCACGTGCCCGGCAATGGCGAATGCGACAATCATCGGGGGACTGGCCAGAAATGCTGCTCTCACAAGAGGATGAATACGTCCCTCAAAATTTCGGTTCCCCGACAGAACCGCGCAAGCCACTGTGTCCGTGCCCGCCAGCTGGTCTTCTATCTGCCCGTTCAGGGCCCCGGATGCACCAAAACAGGTCGCACAGCCAAATCCGGCAATATGAAAACCAAGCTGATCGA
>JALRDR010000467.1 GCA_023262145.1 Planctomycetaceae bacterium
GTGCCCGGTCGTAGAGGCATCGTTTCGATCCACATCGAAGTTGAACAACTGGTTGCCGAGAGCGGTGTGCAGGACGGGATTATTCTTGTGAACGCCATGCATATTACAGCGAGCGTGTTCATCAACGACAACGAAAGCGGCCTGCACGCCGACTACGAACGCTGGCTGCAAGAACTCGTGCCGTTCAACCCCGGCAGCGATCCGGCGACCGGCGGCTACCTGCACAACCGCACCGGCGAAGACAACGCCGACGCCCACCACAAACGTCAGATCATGGGTCGCGAAGTCGTCGTCGCCATCACCGACGGTCGCCTGCATCTGGGACCGTGGGAACATATCTTCTACTACGAATTTGACGGCTGCCGCCGCAAACGAGTGCTGGTCAAGATCATCGGTGAATAAGCACTGGCAGCATTCCTGACGCGGCAGCAGACTGCCCCCCCCAGCTTCAGTCAGGCCTCTCTGGCTACACACCAACCTGCTCAGCTGCACTCATCAGCAGACGTTATCACGTGGTTCCCACTCAGCCCTGCCAGCCAGCAGGCCATGGCATGTACTCTGAACCAGAAACCGCCTCCGGCCTCGGCGTTCTCTGCGCTGGCCGAACGGGCCCGCTGACCACACATACCGGAGTCATTTCTCTGCACCTGTCGGACGCGACCGTCCATCAGCGATGATCGCCGCCAGTTGCTGCTGCAGCTTTTCCGCAATCTCCGGGTGCTGTTCCAGAACGTTCCGCTCTTCCGCCGGATCATCAGCCAGATTGAACAACTGAAACTTCGGCACATCGGTGTTTGCCAGTTCCCGTTCCACCACCAGATTCCGACTGGTACCGCGATCGTGACGCAGAAGCTTCCAATCCCCGGCTCGCAGCCCATAGGAACCACTGCGTCCATTATCCTGCTGCACAAGATGCTCACGCCCGGCAGCGCCCGAATTCCCCAGCAGAGCCCCCAGCACATTCATGCTGTCCAGACAGGCGTCATCCGCAAGTGTCTGCCCGGTCAACGCTGCAACCGAGGCGGCCAGATCAATCGTGCAGACCACCTCATCACTGATCTGAGGGCGAATTCGCCCCGGCCAGCTGGTGATGAACGGTGTGCGGGTTCCTCCCTCATAGACACTGTATTTGCCGCCGCTGTAGGGCCCGGCTGCACGATGCGTCCCCAGCTTCTCCAGGGCCTGATCCTGATAACCGTCGTCCATCACCGGCCCATTGTCACTGCAGAATACCACCAGCGTGTTTTCACTGAGCTCAAGACGTTCCAGCGCGCTCATCAGCTCACCTACGCACCAGTCCAGCTGCACGATCGAATCACCTCGGTAGCCCAGTGATGTCTTCCCCTGGAATCGCTCGTGGGGAATTCGTGGCACATGCAGGTCATGTGATGAAAAGAACAGAAAGAACGGCCTCTCCCGATGCTTCTCAATGAACTCCACCGAACGCTGCACCCATTCGTCAGCCAGATCTTCATCCCGAAATCTTGCCGCATGACCTCCCGTGTAGAACCCGATGCGGCTGATCCCATTATGGATGGTCGAATTGTGACCATGCGACCAGTCCATCTTCAGGGTGTCACGGTGAGTAATCCCGGTGGGATGATCCGGTGACGGTTTCTTGTCACCCACCCACAGAGGATCGGCCGGATCCAGATTCAGAACCCGATGGTCCTGTACGTAAACCTGCGGTACACGGTCATTCGTTGTCGGCAGCAGGAAACAATGATCAAAACCAATCTCCAGCGGTCCCGGCTTCAGGTCACCATTCCAGTCAGGGCCATCTGGACCTCCAAGACCCAGATGCCATTTCCCAATCACCGCCGTCGCATAGCCCGCTCGCTGCAGAATGCTGGCGATGGTTTCTGTTCCCGGAGCAATAATTGCCGGGGAATTCGGTGGAGCAATCCCTGTGCGTTCGCCGCGAAACGCATAAGTTCCGGTCAGCAATGAATAGCGTGTGGGAGTACAAGTGGATGCTGAGCAGTAACCACTGGTAAATCGAGCCCCCCCGGCGGCAAGCCGATCGATATGCGGAGTGCTCAGGGCTGTCGCCCCGTAACAGGAAAGATCACCATAGCCCATGTCATCCGCCATGATCACCACAATATTCGGGCGATCAGCCCCCCGCGCAACGGTGACGAAACACACCAGCAACGCTATGGACCAATGCAGAAGTCGGGACTGACGCAACAGTTTCATGACAGGCTTTCAGAACAGTGTCCATGAACAACAGAACTTCAGAGCCTGTGAATGTCCCGCATCCGGAATGAATGCTGGTATCGTTGGCAGGGCTGGGCTCCGCTAAACGCAGGTCCGCATTACAGACAGGAACTCGCGGTGATGCAACCAACCACAGCATTCGCTGCCCTCACATCGTTCCTTTTGCCGCAAACCCACAGATGATCCGCAGCGAATCACTCACACCCGCAACTTCCTGTTGCTGGACCAGCCCCTTTTCCCTCCATCCCGGACACCGTCGGCCGGACCTGCAGAACTGCCGCTCCTGTACCCGGCACTGCTCGGCGTTCTCCAGTAACCCAACCCTGATCAGATGCAGGGAATTACTGAGCCATGACAGAACCGGTTCGTATTGGCACCATCGACCTCGGCCTGATGGGAACCGCTCTCACTGAGCGGTATCGGGAGCTGGGATTTCAGTCCTGTCGCTGGAATCGTACAGCTGCAAAAGCCGGTGAACTGCTGCAGGCCGCGGCGATCTGGAGCAATAAACCCCTGGCAGAATGTAAGCGCGTCGTCATCAGTCTGTTCAACAGCGATGTCGTACACGAAGTGCTCAGCAGGATGCCCCCTCAGGCCCGGAAGAGCTCCATCCTCATTGACACGACGAC
>JALRDR010001133.1 GCA_023262145.1 Planctomycetaceae bacterium
ACGCTTGGGGTAGCTGCCCGTCATCAGGGAGGCACGTGACGGGGAACAGACGGGTGCGGCGTAGTGACTTTTGAGCAGTCGGCCTTCCGCCGCCATGCGGTCGAGGTTGGGCGTGCTGTTCTGGGTGGAGCCGAAGGGACCGATATCACCATAGCCCAGATCATCGATGTTGATGAGCACGATATTCGGACTGTCGGCAACTGGTCCAGCACTCTTGAGACCATTGCCGGGCTGACCGGCAGATGCGGATGTGGCCGTGACGGCAAGCAGCAACAGGAAGCCGAGAGAAATCGAGCGAATCATGGGGCGGTCCTGCAAATGGCTCAAAAGTAAGCGACTGACAGATCTGATCATGGATCTGCAGGGATGGTAGCAGAGAGGATCGCGAGCAATAAGTCTGGCGAAATCCGAGGCGTTCAGGTGGCTCTGCAGCTGAGTCTTGCCGTAGCACGGGCGGCAGCATAGCTCCGAGCGGGGAGCAGCAACGGTCGCAGCTGCGTCCGTCATTTTCGGGGATACAGAGACCGTACATGTCATCCATCTGATAACTCTTGCACTCATTGTGATGACAGTCGGTGATGCTCGTCAGCACTTCACATCTGTTGTAAAGCCCTGTTTTTGCTGATCTTACGTCAATCCAATGGGGTGGCCACGGGAATGGCATTCGGTATGCATCAGAAGCGATCGGACTTTTCATCCGTCATTGTCGAGGAGCCGATCATGAAGATTCAGAAGTATCCTGGAACGCGGGGCGTGGCCGGGTTGGTAGCCGTGCTGTTGTTCAGCGGTGTAGTGATGGCGGAGCCGAAGGACCCGCAGAAGGGTTCGCCAGCGGCAGGTGGTGGGAAGGCAGCAAGTGGCGGTTGGGCCGCGATTAATCAGCGGACCAGCCCATCACGGCCCTCCGCACAACCGCCGGCACCGCCAGCGCCACGCGCCCCGGCGGCGTCTTCAGGAAGTTCACGCAGTTCTGGTGCGGTTTCCGGCGGACTGGACACGGGCAGTATTGGCCGGCCGGAGCGTTCCGGGTTTTCGAGTGACATTAGCCGCGCTTCCGGGCGTGACAGAGGCAG
>JALRDR010000542.1 GCA_023262145.1 Planctomycetaceae bacterium
GTGGCACTGGGAGCGGTGGGTGGCACTGGGAGCGGTGGGTGGCACCGGGAGAGGTGGGTCGCACCGGGAAAGGTGGGTGGCACCGGGAAAGGTGGGTGGCACCGGGAAAGGTGGGTGGCACCGGGAGCGGTGGGTGGCACCGGGAAAGGTGGGTGGTACTGGGAGCGGTGGGTGGCACCGGGAGCAGAAAACGGTGGGGGCACCGGGAGCGATTGCATCGCGAAAAAAAAACCGACGGAAGAGCAGCCTCAATGCCGGTCTTCCGTCGGTTTGTCGTGTGTCAGCAGAACTGATTCTGCCAGGCGGGTTCTCAAGCCGCCATTTCTCTCTCGGCATCGGCAAGTGGCCACGGCAGGAGCAAACTTCCCCAGACGCGGCTGGCTAGCCACATCACATTGTTTGCCCAAACACAGAACCACCGCAATGCAGAGAACTAGCAGGATATGCATAACCTATGCCACAGAAAAAATCGGTGTAATCGCTACAATCAGACCTACTAAGAATCGACACAAACAATAGACCACAAGCGGCTTACGGCGACAGTAGACAGATTCACCTGCATTGATTGGAACCAGAGCGTCAAGAACGCGAGACACTTTGTTAATACAGTTTGATAAGCTCAATTGACACCGGTTGGGATCCGGAGGCCTGTCGATGCAGCGGGAGCAGTCTTGCGTTCCAGCGACAACCGACTCCTGGAAGTCTGCCACGGAATCGCTGGTTGCGGTCGAATCCACCGCGGCGGACGAGTATGCTCGTGTTGGGATACATCCGGGCAACGTGTCGATTCCGCGTTCGTCCATTCGTATTTTTCTGACAATGTAAAGATCACATGCCAACCAGTCTGGTTACCGGTGGCTCCGGGTTCATCGGCAGTCATCTCACTGAGCATCTGCTTGCCAGGGACCACCGGGTCGTTGTACTTGATGATTTGTCCACGGGCCGCGTTGAGAATCTCGCACACCTGCGGGAGCATCCAAATCTGAGCGTTCGGCAGGGCTCCATCACGGACCACGTAGCCCTGTCAGAGGCGGCTCACAATGTCGACGAGATCTATCACCTCGCGGCCGCTGTGGGTGTCAAACTGGTTGCCGACGATCCGGTGCGGACGATCGAGACGAATATCTACCCCACAGAGCAATTGCTGCGACTGGCTGTGCAGGGCAAGGTAAAGCGGTTTTTCCTGGCATCTACCAGTGAGGTCTATGGCAAGAACCCAGGGGAGCGTTGGACGGAAGAGGATGACCTGCACCTTGGCCCCACCAGTCGTCCACGTTGGGCTTACGGCTGTTCCAAGGCCATCGACGAGTTCCTGGCCCTCGCATATCACCAGAAATATGGTGTGAATGTGACAGTCGGGCGGTTCTTCAATGTGGTCGGACCACGACAAGTCGGCAACTACGGCATGGTTGTGCCCCGTTTCGTTGACGCCGCCCTGAAGAACGCCCCGGTGGTGGTCTACGATGACGGCTCCCAGATCCGCTGCTTTGCCCACGTCCATGAGATTGTTCAGTGCGTCGCCGACCTGACTGCTCACCCGCAATCCGGTGGACGTGTCTTCAATATTGGCAGTGACCAGCCGGTTTCGATCCTGGAACTGGCTGAACGGGTCATCAGCCGCACCGGATCGCAATCTGAAATCCAGTTCTTACCTTACAACAAGGCGTACAGCGACGATTTCGAAGACGTACAGCGGCGAGTGCCCTGCGTGGACCTGCTTGGACAGACAATCGGCCGCAAGCCCTCACGAACGCTGGATCAGATTCTGGACGACATTATTGCCTGGAAACGCGGTCTGCTTGCCAGCGAATAGCAGTCATTGCCGGGGTACACACTGCAGCCGCTGTTCCGGCCCATGAATTTCGAGTTTGCCGGCGACAGCTCAGTGGTCACCGGGGGAACCAACATTTTTTGGATTTGGTAATCGCCGACATGCTGCAGGTCGATCACCTTGAATATGCATCCCTGGGGTTGCTATTCTCCGCAAAGTGGTGGCCAGTGTGACACTTTCTGTCGACAATGGTCTCAGGCAGCAATGATCAGTATCTCTGATCGTTCGGACCGCAGTTCAGCTGGCCTCGTATTGGTAGTCAGCAAAAAAAAGCGCTAGTGGCGAAATTGGCAGACGCGCACGCTTGAGGGGCGTGTGGAGCAATCCGTGCAGGTTCAAGTCCTGTCTAGCGCAATCTTTTGCGGTGAATCCAGGTGCGGTGCAACGAACACACCGCCAGTAACTGCATTCTGGCTGGTGACTTCCGGAATCTCCCTGCACCTTTATAGCTCAAGGCGTGGTGCGACATATTCTCGCCCACTCGCTCCCAGGACTGCTAGGCAGCTACTTCCTCGACCACCGCTCACTGCACACTCCCGTAAGCTGCGGCACGTCGTATCGCCATTGATTGTGATTCCCGAATCAGCAAGCGGCAGAACCAGCAAGGCCCGGAAATCAGCAAGGCACTGCTGAGGAGCTCAAGGACTGCTGAGGAGCTCAAGGACTGCTGAAGATCAATCGCAGGCTCGCTGCACTCGACTGCTGAGAACTTCCACAACCACACTGTTCAGATTTCGGCGTCATTTCGCGGCTTTCTGCTCGCTGCTGCTTGCAGACCGGGATCCTGGTGCGAGAGAGTTCAGCAGTTTCTCAGCAGTGGTCGGTGATGACACCAGACCTGAAGCGATCGCCCCGCTGCCAGTCCCATGGTTCATTTCTCAGCAGGCTCCCCTGAACATGACAGCGGCACCAGATGCAAGCGGCGCCACGGCCCCGGAGTTTTGTCTGCAGCAGTTTGCCACGGATTTTGCAGCCACCAGGCAGCTCTCCGCCGCCGCGGTTGCTGCAGCCACGCGGTTGCTTCAGGAAGGAAACACCCTGCCCTTCATTGCTCGCTACCGCAAGGAAGCCACCGGCGGTCTGACGGAAACACAACTACGGCAGATCGAAGACGCGATCCAGAAGACCGAACT
>JALRDR010000560.1 GCA_023262145.1 Planctomycetaceae bacterium
GAGACCGACGCCAGTGCGGCAAACAGCGTCGCTGAACAGGAATTTCGCATGGAAGTAAGTTCCATTGCTGACCTGCGCAGAATTCTGGGCCAATATCCGGAACGTGAAATGGTGTACGAGGTGCGTCGCACCAAAGCTCCGGGCACAGCCCCGGAAGTTGTTGATATTCGGATCCCACCCCAGAACGTGCGTTCGCTCGGATTCTGGATGGCGATGGGACCCATCACCCATCTGCGCGATAACTCCATCGCAACGCAGGCCGGTCTGCAGGTCGGGGATACCATCCGGGCAGTCAATGGATTGAAACCAGGTGATGACCTCGACCCGTTGTACCTGCCTGTGTATTTCAGCAAGCTGGCAGGAACCAAAGTCACCCTGCTGATTTCCCGAACCAGCAGCAACGGGCCCGTTGAAGAAGAAATCACGCTTGTTCCCGATGTTCTGCCGGGATGGACTGAAACTCCCGATCTGCCGTCCTCCCCGCTGACCATCCCTGCCATCGGCATTGGCTATCAGGTTCAGCCCTTCATCGCCCGTGTCCTGCCAGGTTCTGAAGCGGAAAGCTGGGGCATTCTGGAAGCCGGAACCCGTATCACCAAAATTGAACTGGTGCACACCAGCCCGGGGCAGGGCAGGGCCGATGCATTTGGCGATGCTGAAACCCCTGTTGAAATCCCGCTCACCGATGAAGATGAAGATGGAGCCGTTGCCGACGAATCCATCAACTTTGCATCCGCCTTTGAACAATTGCAGCGTGCTCCGGATCGCAGGCTGATTGTGCACTACGCCAACGGCACCGAAGTCGGCTCCCGTTCACTGGAGCAATTCGAACCCGCTGACGGCTGGTATCTCTGGATCCGCGGCTTCCATCCCGGTATCTGGAATGACCTGCGAGAAATCCAGAAAGCGGATTCGATTCCCGACGCTATCTCACTGGGCTTCGGACGTACTCGCAAAGCGGCCGTCTCCATCTATCGCAGCCTCAGGCAGATGATCCGTCGCGACGTGGACATGGAATCGCTGAGCGGACCGGTGGGGATTGCCAAAATCGCCTATCGAGTTGCCGACAAAGGACTGATTGACCTGCTCATGTTCCTCGGATTTTTGAGTATCAATCTGGCAATCCTCAATTTTCTGCCGATCCCGATCCTCGATGGCGGACACATGGTCTTCCTGATCTGGGAGGGAGTTACCAGGCGAAAACCGAGTATTACTGTCATCAACTGGGCTCATGCAGCAGGAATGCTGTTTCTGCTGTCGCTGTTCGCATTCGTGATGTGGATCGATCTGTTTATAAGCAAAATCTGATCGTCACGACTTCACACTTCAGAACGACGACTCCTCGTAAAGTCCTCCGGCTCCGGGACCGGCTGCAACCTTACAACTGTTCTATTCCACAGCAGACACATATCGACACGGATTTCCCTGTCGATTTCCCGTTGCGGCGTGATAAGCTCACCTGACCGGAATCTCTTCACAGCAGCAAATCTGCTTCTCACAATTTCTCCTCCATACCTTCTGGAAATCTTCATTTTTTCTGGCACACTTTCGCTCGAATTCGTACTTCACAGTCAGTGGAAGACTCGACGAAGATGAATTCGTCTGAAACAGCAAGATTCCTTCTCCTCAGCAAGCCTGCGGTTCGTGGAAGAATTTGATGATACTTGGCAGACTGGTACCGATTGGCGGAGGCGACCCCATACCACTTCTGGGAGAAAAACTTCTCATCGGTCGCCGCTCGTCCTGCGATATCAAACTGGACTTCCAGAACGTTTCTTCACACCACTGTGAACTCGAACTCCGGGAAGGCTACTGGTACGTTCGTGACCTCGGCAGCAGCAACGGTACGAAGGTCAACGGAGAACGAGTAACTGACTCCGCCGTACTCCCTGGCGATGAGCTGCGCATTGCAAAACACACATTTGAAGTTGAATATGAAGTCGCCGCCGGAGCGGCAGCCCCTGAAAGAGAAGACACCTTCTCACGCAGCCTGATGGAAAAAGCAGGGCTGGAAACAGGCCGAGAACTTCGCCAGGACAGCAGTGGCAACGTCCGACCACAGCGCCCCAAACGCCAGTCCCGACGCGTGGCCAGTGAGGACGATTTCATCATGAACTGGCTTGGTGAAGGCTGATTCAGCCTTTGTCAGGAATTCACCTTCCTGACGCCAGCAGCCGCGCTGAACCGTGGTCGCGACTGATTGCCTCGCAATCGCCACCGGAACTTTCCTTCAGCGGCTGCTTTTTGCCGAGCCGGCAACAGTACCCACACAGCAACAGTACCCACACTACTGCCGCCAGATCACCGCCACTACCTGCTGATCCGGCTGTGACAGCCTCCCGCGACCTGTGGCGGAACTCCCCTTTCCTTCTGGCGGCCAGCCGTCGCCAACCACCGCAGGATGTTTCCTGCCGGCAGCAAATCAGCCTCTCTGGCACAACCCCCCCAGTCGTTACTGCCTCCGATCGTCTTTCCAGTCCCGTTGCTCACAGACCGGAAAGCGTTTGCCCAATCCTGGCATTCGGACAACATTGCTATTCAGGGTCCGTCGATGCCTTTGCAGGCTTCTACCAGGTTCATTGGTTTCGGAAAGTTGAACAATGTCAGATTCAAACCTGCTCCAGCCTTCGCAGGGTCAGTTTGTTGATCGCCGCAGCGGCAGCCATGGCGCATCTCCCGGCGGAGTTGAACGGCGTCAGTTCCGCGATGGTCAGCGACATGCACGCCCGGAAGTCGCGGAATTTGCAGATGCAATCGATCATTACAAGCTTGAGCATCGCCGCCGCTTCATTACCTTTGAAGAGCTGTACGACGTGATGCTCTCCTTGGGGTATCATCGCTGACCAACAACTCTCAGGCCATTTCCGGCACAGTAAATCTGTCTCTGAATTGACATCGTCATCTCACACGCATCAAAACAGTTGCAGGCTCCCTGCAGCTGTTTTTTGCTGCGCCAAACGCTCATTCCGCAGGAAGATAGAGATCGAGCCTGGCGTGAGTCGTGAATAGCCGCCACCCAGCCTCCGTCTGCAGCAGCATACCGCTGGAACGATTCAGCTCCGGAGCAGTAAGTGGAGCTGTTGCCTTTTTCCACGTCAGCAGATCATCAGATTCGGCAAGATAGGTCACCCAGCGTCGCGGCTTTCTGTCATCGCTGCTGCCATGCAGCACAGCCACATACCGATCGCCCAACCTGAAGAGCTGGTTCATCGCCATCATCTGGCTGTCGTAATCCGGACCGGGAATGATCACCGGCTCATCCTGCACATTGGTCCAGACTTTCATGTCGGCTGAACGAGCCAGCCAGACTCCCTGGTCTCGGCGCTCATAGAACAACCACCAGCCACGCACGTCCTTCATCGCCACCGGCGTTCCAAACGGGCCGGGTGGAATTGGCCTTCCATTCTGAAGTCGAATGTCCAGCGTTCCCATACGCGTCCAGGCAATTCCATCATTGGATCTCAGTAGCTGCGCCTGGTCCTCCGCCCCCTCCGCAAACATGTACAGCGTCGCGCCGTCACGGACAACCATCATGTCTTCCACCCACAGATCGCTGATCAGGGGATTGCCAGAATGTCGCCTCCAGTGCAGACCATCCTGCGAGGTTGCGTACCCCAGCAGACGCAGCGAAGGAGTCTTTTCCGGATCGTAGCCGGTGTACCACAGCTTCCAGGTGCCATGCTCCTGCATGATCCAGCCACGTTCGCGGATAAGGACGTCCCAGTCGCCGTCCTG
>JALRDR010000711.1 GCA_023262145.1 Planctomycetaceae bacterium
GACGATGCGATTGTCGTGGGTGAAAGCGTTCATTCGCGACAAAGCGAGGGTGGTCCCCTGCTCGCTGGATCGATAGAGGGTACGCAACGCATAGCAGTACCGGTGATTTTTGGGGTTTTGACAACAATTTGTACGTTCTTCCCAATGCTCCAAGGTGTTGGCACATCGGGGCAGATCGGTGCGGTGATTGCGTCGGTGGTGATTTGTTGTCTGATCTTTTCCTTGATTGAGTCGCAGTTGATTTTGCCAGCGCATTTGGGTCATAAGCAGGCGGAAACGGCGAGGGGCGAGATTTATCTGCTGCTGATTCCAGTGATGGTGATTGTCCTGCTTCAGTTCGCTTGGAGTACGGCGAGCTTTGTTGGGCTGGCCATCGGCTTTGTATCGCTCGTTTATCTGCTAGACCGTCTTGGTCTGACCGAGGCTTGGGCGTCCAAGCTGATTAATATGCAGGCCCGGTTCGCGTCCAAGGTCGAGGCACTGATTGCAGGACCTTTTAGAATTCTAGTCCAGCGCGCGACCGCCGCGCGCTATGTCACCTTGGCGTGTGCACTTGTTTTCTTCTTATCGGGTATCGGCATTCTAGGGAGTGGTCGGCTACCTTTTTCATTCTTTCCGCCGCTCGCGGCAGACCAGGTCATCGCGCAGCTGACCATGCCGCTCGGCACCTCATCAGAAATCACAGAGCAAGCGGTTCGCCATCTCGAGCGCACCGCCGAAGCGATGCGCGATGATCTGAATCGCCGATTCCCGGACGCGCCGCCGGTGACCCATATTTTGGCTTCGGTCGGTGGGAGTCAAGGTGGCGGGCTTGGGCCGCCCGGGAGTGGGTCTGGCAGTCCCACGGGGGGTCACATTGGCGAGGTCACCTTGCAGTTGACGCCGAGTCAAAGTCGCAGCATCACAACCCGTGAAGTGGCCTCTGCTTGGCGCGAGCGCTCAGGGGCGACGATCGGTTCCGTTGCACCAACGACTCGGCCATGGTCCGCGATGCACTTCCACTCCGCTCCTGCCCGTCGTTGCACCAGCCCAACCCACTGCAACGATAACTCCGTCGCAATCTCAGGAAGCGCCAGACTGCAGAACTTTGCGACAGAATCCGCTGCAGCCGAATGAGCGATCAGTCGCTCCGTCAGTTGCAGGAGTGCACCACTGTTGCTGCCAGGGGACAGCAACTTCACGTCCTGCCACCCACGCCATTCCGTTCCCGACACTGTTGCCTCCGTTCAATCACTCTGGACAGCTGACTTCCAACCTGCCAAAGCGTCTCGATCTGGTGGAAATACACGATCTATTGATCCGCATCACACCTGTCTCGAATCTGGTTCCTTCCCGACATTTGCGCCGCAGATGTGAAACACCCGGCGCCATCAGGATGAGGATTAGAATAGCGATCACCTGCAGACGGTCAAGAAGCCAACAGAAAAATCCACGGCATGCTGTTGCTGCTAGACGCCAATCTGCAACAGCCCGCAAATCGTGCTTTCTGTGTCACTGAAATCAGCCAGCAACAGATCAGGCTGGTGCTCCCGCAGCTGTTCCGCGGCGTAGATACCAGTGGCCACCGCCACGACAGAGGCACCGATGGCTCGAGCACACCGAATATCAGCGGGAGTATCTCCGATGACGGTGATTTCAGAACCAGCCACAGGCCGCTGCATCAGTTCCGACATCAGATCCAGTGCAACGCGGGCCAGATCGTCACGATCAGCATGCTGATCACCAAACGCTCCCTCCCTGAAGTAGCGATCAATTCCAAAATGCTGCAGCTTCGTCCATGCCCCCCGCTGGTAATTGCCAGTCAGCAACGACAGATGAACATCGCTGCGTTCACTGAGCGACTGCAGCAGCTGCGGGACACCGGGAAGCAGCCCTCCGTCCAGCTGGTGCAGACAATCCGGCAGCCGTTGCAGATAGCCCTCCATAAAACGTTGCCGGTTCGCGTCTGAGAAATCAATTCCATAACGCTGGAATACGTCATTCTCAATCCCTCGGTCTGTGCGTCCGGCCGTGGGGATATTGTCCATGGGCATGGGGACGTCGAATTCAGCAGCCAGCGCCCGTTCCATAGCAATCTGTCCGGCCCCGCCAGTGCTGAGCAGAGTGCCATCAATGTCAAACAACAGGATCCGTGACTGCATTCTGAATCGCCTCTATTCCGTGCCGGAAAACCGTGCTCACCACTCGCCGAGCTCCTCCTGAATCTCTACCCAGCGTTCTTCCGCCTCGGCCAGTTCTGCACGAACTTCTTCCAGCTGCGTATGCAGTTTCATTGCTTCATTCACGTCGGCAGTCTTCTGCATGCGTGCATCAAGCTCCTTCCGCTGCTCATCCAGTCTGGAGATGTTTTTTTCCAGGTTTCGGAGCGTTTTGCGGAGCTGATGCTGTGCCTTTCCGCTGACTGCCGGGCCCGCTGCCGATGCAGTGGCGGCAACTGCTGATCCAGTCGCTGCGGCTCGTTGCCGCTCCCCATCTTCAATCTCACGATTCACGTAGTACAGGTAGTCTTCGTAGCTGCCGGAGTAATTTCGGACACGACCATCACGTACCTCAATCACATTCGTCGCAATTCGCCGTACGAAGTGACGATCGTGACTGGTGAACAGAACAGTTCCTTTGTACTCCAGCAATGCTTCCGCAAGTGTCTCAACTGTTTCCACGTCAAGATGGTTGCCGGGCTCATCCAGTACCAGAATGTTGTAGGTTCCAAGCATCAGGCCGGCCATACACAGCCGCGCTCGTTCCCCACCGGAAAGCACGCCGATTTTTTTCTTTGTATGCCCGTCACGAAATAGAAGCGAACCCGCGACAGCCAGACACTCCTGTGTGGTTGTACCGGGTTTTGACTGATACTCCAGATATTCCAGAACCGTCCTGTCCTCGGGCAACGACGTGTAGACGTGCTGAGCATACACACCAACCTCACAGCCATATCCCCAGCGCAGGCCGCCACTTACCGGCTTCAGCGAATCAACAAGCGTACGCAGGAGCGTGGTTTTTCCCTGCCCGTTATCTCCCACAATCGCTGCACGCTGCTGATGCTCAATCTCCAGATCAATGCCCTCGACAACCGCTCGACCGCTATACCCGATGGCCAGATTTTCACAGCGAACGCAGGGCCCCTGACGTGGTTCCACAATCAGTGGCGCACGAATGTGAGCAGTGGGCAGGTCGGCCTCAATCTCTTCCAGTGACAGACGATCCAGCTGTTTCTGCTTGGATCGTGCCTGACTGGCTCCCGTTGGCTTGGCTCGATTGCGATCAATGAACCGCTGCAGCTGCTTCTGTTTGGCGACCACGGCAGCATTGGTCCGCTCGGCCCGCAACTGTTCCGCCTCAAGATGCTCCAGATACGATTCAATCTTCCCTGGAAACATTGTGAGATTCCCCCTGTTCAGCTCCAGCGTGTGGCTGCAGGTGGAAGTAAGGAATTCGCGGTCGTGCGATACAACCAGACAGGCTGCCGGAAAATCACGCAGGAAGTGTTC
>JALRDR010000785.1 GCA_023262145.1 Planctomycetaceae bacterium
GGCGGAGCTGCAGCATGCAGTGCGGGAATGGCTGGCAAGCGTGACACAACCGCTGGAGCCTGCCGGTAACACTTCTGAATTTCTGCTCCAGCGGAAGGGATGCCTGTCCTGCCATGATCGCGATTCGATGCGTGGACTTTCAGCTGCAGCGAGTGTGCTTGCGGAATTGCATCCGGAGCTGCGTGGTCGCAGTGAAGATCTGATCCCCCCTGCTCTGACTGCCGTTGGTGACAGACTTCGGGACAAAGTGCTCGAGGACGCAGTACAGGGAAAGTCAGGCGTTCGTCTGCCGTGGCTGCTGGTGCGGATGCCGAAGTTTCCCATGACAGAGGCGGAGTCGCAGCGGCTGACGACATTGCTGGCGGACGAGGATCGGATCCCGGACGCAGCGGACGGCGTGCGGACGGAACTTTTTGCCGGGTTTGCTGACTGGGATACGCAGCCTGCCAGTGGGATTGAGCTGCTGGAGGGAAATCATCTGGCGGGTGCCGGTGGCTTCAACTGTATTGCCTGCCACAGTGCAGGCAGCTACGCCCCGAAAAACGTGGCTCCGGGAACTCGTGGCTCCGACCTGATGCTGATGGGCAGTCGTATTCGTCCGCGCTATTTTCTGCGTTGGATGAGAAATCCCATACGGATTCTGCGAGGGATTGAGATGCCGGCGATTCGCAAAGCCGTCAGTCACGATCCGCCTCAGACGCTGCAGCACCAGCTCATGGTGTTGTGGAGAGCGTTGTCGAGTGCGGAGTTTATTCCACCCACGGTAGTCAGTCGTTATGAGCAGTTGGTTGCGGTCAGTCCGGGGGCGGAGCCGCGGATCATTCGGGATGTATTTCTGAGTGAGGGCCAGAAGGCTGATCAGGCGACGGCGCGGGCGATCGCAATTGGTTTCGGCAACGGTCTGAGTGTGCTTTTTGATCTGGACCGGGCGCAATTGCTGTCGGTCGTGGCAGGTGAATTTGCCCGTCAGCGCACTGAGGGGAAAAGCTGGTTCTGGGATCTGGCTGGCGTACCGGTTGCAAAAAATTCAGCAGCAGTTCAAAGCCGTCTGCGTCCTGAGGGATCCTCCGATCAGTATCTGAATCCGGTCGCTGACGAGAGTCGCACGGCAGAGCTGATCGACTGGAAGCGGGAGGCCGACAGTGTTGTCTTTCGTCAGCGACTGTACTTTGGCAGTGCTGTCACCGCAGCCGATCGATCACCGCACGACGCCGTTACAGCGTGGAACGGAAAGGGTGATCTGCAACAGGTTGTCCTGGCATTTCGTTTTACTGAACGGCAACTGTCCACTGGGCCGGGGCTGGCAATTCAGCTCACTGTGGAGCAGTGCCCGGAAGGTGCCACACTGGAATTTCCGGCCTGGCAGCTGGAGTCTGCGGGCGGGTTGCTGGCGGGGCACGAGGTGGAATCGCAGTTGCAGTCGGTGTCGGAAGGCAGATTGTCGCTCAGGCGAGGATCAAGCAGCAGCAGCGTCATTGCTGTTGCTGGTGTTTCCGGTCTGCGCAGTTCTGCGGCCGCGTTACCGGAACTGCTTGTCGCGGACCATTCGGTGGATTCAGTGCCGGGTTTTCGGGGCGAGACGTTGCCGCTCCCGGGAAGAATCATGCCGACGGGCATGACATGGTTGCCGGACGGGCGGCTTGGCATTGCTTCCCTGCGTGGTGGAGTCTGGATTGCCTCTGATACAGATGGAAACGGGGTACCGGATCAGGCGCAGTTGTTCGCGGAGGGATTTGCGTCTCCCTATGGCATTCTTGCTGATGGCGAAGATCTGCTGCTGGCCACAAAGCCGGAAGTTGTGCGTCTGTCGGATGCAGATGGAGACGGTCGAGCAGACCAGTTCAGAGTTGTCGCTTCCGGCTGGGGTTACAGTGGGGACTATCACGACTGGACCACCGGTCTGGTTCGTGATGCGGAGGGGGCACTGTATGTGGGGCTGGGCAGCGACTACTCCCAAAAGGGGCGCGACCCTCAGAATGATCGCTGGCGAGGTGCAGTTCTGCGAATCAGTCCGACCGGAACCATTGAGCCGATGGCTTACTCGATGCGTTTTCCGATGGGGCTGGCTTTCAACAGCCGTGGAGATCTGTTCGCAACAGATAACCAGGGGGTGCAGAATACATTCAATGAGCTGAATCATGTACTGCAGGGGCGACACTATGGGGTGCCTTCGCGGCACGAGACTGTCCGCGATGCGGATGTGGAATCTGCCACAATCCAGATCCCGCATCCATGGACCCGCAGCGTGAATGCGCTCACTTTCCTGCCACAGGATTTCGCAATTGCTCAGTTCGCCGGGCATGCAATTGGCTGCGAATATGACACACAGTGTCTGATTCGAA
Source organism: Planctomycetaceae bacterium (assembly GCA_023262145.1). Taxonomy (GTDB): domain Bacteria; phylum Planctomycetota; class Planctomycetia; order Planctomycetales; family Planctomycetaceae; genus SXXK01. The sequence goes on from JALRDR010000785.1 coordinate 2,343, forward strand.
TGAGCTTTCAGGAGGTGGACGGAGTACTGCAGGGGGCATGTTATCGATTCAGCAGACCGGTTGCTGACGGGACATCATCGGACCTGCTGGGGCCGATCAGCTGCAACATTGGCCCCGACAATGCGATCTACATCGGTCATATTCGGGACAGTGGATGGCAGGGAGCCGGAAATATTGGAGAGATTTCCCGGCTGATTCCGCTGGAAGAGATTCCCAACGGCATCTGTGAAATTCGAGCCGTTGCGGATGGTTTCGAAGTTGAGTTTCTCCAGACGTTGCAGGCGGGGCAATATGGAACAGCCGACGACTGGGATATTCAGTCGCTCACGCGCGTCTGGGAGGGCAGCTATGCCACACCGGACTCCGACCGCCAGAAGGTGGCTCCGGAAGCTGTTTCTCTGCTGGGGGATGGCAGGACACTGCATCTGCGGACACCTGCTCATCGCGCGGGTTACCTGTATGAATTTCGAGTGGTCGAACGGGATTCCGCCCGGTCCCGGCTGTGGCCTGCGGAGGGGTTCTACACGATGAAGCGAGTGCCAGGACCGAAGTCCAGGTAAACTGCTGCTGAGTTTGCTGGCGCCGCTGTCCCGGAGGTCCCATTTGCCGGGATTTCGTGCAAGGACTGCTCGGCTGATTTTTTAAGACGCCACAGCACCTGTTACTGCATCCTGCGTGCCGCTTCTGACAGGCATGTCAGTTCCCGGGGGAGCCGACGGGGCCGGGCGTGCGGGCCCGCGTTCGCGGCCGTTGCAGGAATTCAGGATGAGGCTTGCGGAATGTGCTGCGCCGCAGATCTATCGCGTTCTGTCTTCAGATCAATGTCATTATCCAGCATCATGATTTTCTGCCAGATGGAACGGTTCAGGCTCGTGGTGAGCTGCTCGATGTCATTGACGGCCTGCAGGACGATGCTGTCTGATGAAGTCTGCGCGTAGAGTGCTGCGAGCTTACCCACGAGTGAAAGCAATTCACTGCAATAGTCCAGATAGCGAGTGAGCTGAAACGGATCAAGAATCCGTTTGGGAGACGACGGTGTCTGAGCCGCTGTCGATGACAGCATTGAACTGGGATCCTTGGTGAGCTGATGCATATCAATGACATGGGAGATTGAACGCAGTTCATGAATCGCCTGCAGCAGTCGATGTCGTTTGATGCGTGATTCCAGTGAAAACAGGGTATAGATCGCCGCTCCCAGCAGGATGATCACATTGGTGCCGGCGTCAATCTCCTCGAGTCCCAGTTCTCGGTGAAGTTTCACATGCTGCACCGCCTGCACGGCACCCCACGCTCCGACTGCAATCACGAGAGCGACTGCGATGCGAATCCAGAGCAGTCTGCGGCCTGACCATGAGATGCGTTCTCGTGTTTCCCGGGCCAGGTTCTGCACTTCCGCACAGACGTTGCCAAGTCCACTGTCGGGGAAGCGTTCGTGAATCCGCTGTCGCAAGGCCTGCAGAGTGTCAATAGTGCAGTCTGCGCTGAGCGATCGATACATCATTCACCTCACTGAAACCACTGGCATGTTTCCCGCAACATGCTTTCAGATCAGTACTTTAACAGAAAATCGGTGGCTGAGGAGTTTCAGTGAAATCCGGGCCGGATGTTTAGTTTCTGCCTATTTTGCAAAAAGAATCAATGTGAACCATTGTGTCGGTCCGATGAACAGAGCGGGGGTTTTTCAGGTTGCGGTGATTGGCGGCTGTAAGCGGTGTAACGGTTACAGCTGACCGGACTGAAGAACGGATCGAGGTTGAGGGGCTAAGTCAACCTTGCCATTAGTGACCGACTGGCACCTTTGATTGTTGCCATGATCGGGGGGGATACACGATGAAATTCCATGGACCCGCAGCGGTTCTTCTGGGTGGTGTGTTGTTGTGTTCGAGTACCGGCTGCTCCATAGCGGGTGCTTTGTTTACCGACTTCCGCCCCACCACTGCTCCACCGCTCAAATCTTCAGATCGCATGCTCGTGATCGGAAAGGTGTTTGAGCAGCAGGGGCGTACAGAACGTGCTCGCGCTCTTTACCGTGCTGCCCTTAAGCAGAACCCGGCTGATGTTGAGGCGCGTCGACTGCTGGCGGGCCTCGGGCCTGCACCGCAGCCTGCAGTTCCTGCGACAGCACCGATGCTGCATCAGCAGACGCTGGTTGCGGAGTCAAAAGTGACGCCTCCGGCAACTTCGGTGAGGGTCAATGAGCTGCTGGAAAACCTGCCGGGGACAGAATCGCCTGCCGAGGTCGCTCAACAGGAGTCAACGCCGGCTCTGTCGGCAAGTTTCAGCAGGACAGAATCAGCTGAGGAGACGGATATTGCTGCTCTCACTGGAGCTGGGGCTGAAGCTGTGGACAAGGTGGCAGATGCCCTACCTGAGCCAGGTCCGGCTGCGGAGTCTGCACTGGTCGACGTTGAGACAGTGATCGAGGCTGCTCCGCTGGAGCTGACGTTCCCGGAACCAACAGACGTTGAATCAGTTCCTGAATCTGCAACGACCGATGCTGCCGAGCTGCTGGAACTGTCCGGTGTGTTTGCCGCGACGGAAGACGGGCAGTCCGAAGTGGAGATTATTGAAGTACCAGCCTCATCGGCGTCTGCCGATGCAGCACTGTTCGAGGCTCCGGCTGCGGCGTTTCCTGAAGCTGTGGGAAAGGCTGTTGCTGCTCCACCCGCTGAACTTGTGTTTCCCGAACTGCCCCCAACCGAGCCGGCGGCACCCGCTGCACCGGTTGAGGAGTTTGTTCCGGAGGCCGACGAGTCAGCTGCGGAGGCTTCTTTGAGCAGTGCCGCGGCGGTTGACCATGTTCTGACACTGGCTGCGTCTGCGGATGAGCATAGCGAAGAGCTGATTGAGGTTCTGCTGACAAGCGACAGTATGGAGGCTCGCTGCCTTGCGGCGGCACTGCTGGGTGAGTGTTCTCAGGATGACTACCGAGCGGGAGATGCTCTGAAGCAGGTTGCTGAGACAACGGAGGATGAGAGTTTGTTGCTGGCAGCCGCCGACTCTCAGCTGAATCGTCGCGAGATGGGACCAGCGGTGGCGCGGAGACTGATTGGAATTCTGCCTGACGCCGTTCCTGCAGTTCAGGTTCAGCTGATCACCATGCTGCGGAATTTCCATAACACAGAGTGTGACGCAGAGAGTGCAGCTGCACTGAAGTCGATGCTGACAGCGACTGATGATCAGGTGCGAACTGCCGTTGTTCTGACTCTTGCAGATTTCAGCAGCGTGACTGCGGACTGCATGGAGCAGATTCGTGACATCGAGGCGAACGATGCAAGCGAGATGGTTCGAAGTGCAGCCGGTATTTCGCTGGCTCGCATGGAGAGCAATGCAGCTCAGAGTCGGTAGGGGCCGCTGTCTGAGGCGGGGGCTGGCGAGTCTGCCGGCACTCTGAGTTTCCAGAGAATTCAGCCACAGCACGACGCTGTGAAATCAATGATGGGAGAACAGTTCAATGGTCAGGCGATCAGCAAAGGCACTGCTGGCTCTGATGTTCCTTTCGGCTGCGGGCTGTAGTGCAATCAACGACTACTGTCTGAAGACGGAGACGGGGCTGAGGAATTCCATCCTCGCACAGAAAGCCTGGGGTGAGTGGTCCTGGTGTTACGACGACCTTGATCGCCCGTGGGACTTCGCTCAGGGGTTCAAAGCCGGCTATCGGGATATTCTGGGTGGCGGCAGTGGCTGTCAGCCGACACTACCGCCGCGAGATTACTGGAAGCCTTCCTTCGAAACTCCAGCCGGTCGCCAGCGAATTGAGGCCTGGTTCGACGGGTTTTCACACGGAGCTCTGGCTGCTCAGCAGGATGGTATGTCGGGAATGGGCGAACTGCCGATTTCACCGACAGCACGTCACAACCTGATGTCAGCACGCTCTACAGTGAATCCTGACTGCTTCGATACGCAGAAGCCGTCGCCGTCTCCGAATGGTGCATTGCTGCCCGCTCCGGACAGGGGGCCTGGTGCGGGGATGGTTGACACACCGGACAACGTTGAGATTCCAACGATTCCGGACTTTCCGTCGAAACCAACGAACACAGTAAATGCCAGGGATTACGACGGCAACTGAGTTGGCTGTGACAGCGTGGTGGAACGCGGGCAGTGTGATTATCTGAGACCAAAGTCATCGCGGAACGAAGTGTTCCGATTGAGATACTGAACAGAGGAGTAAGCAATGTCCATTTCAGCTGCACGAGAGGGCAGGTGCAACAGACAGATCCGCTGCGGCAGAATAATTCTGTCAGCGACGGTCACCCTGTGCTGCCTGTTGCAGACGGGATGCATGCGGGACCGCTATATCGATGCGATTCCGGTTGCACGTGTGCCTCGTGAGATCCTGAAGGTTCAGCGACGAGATGATCTGAAGGAAATCTCGCTGCTTCGCCTGCGTCAGGACACACCGGAAAACTATATGCTGGGCCCCGGAGACACCGTTGGTGTCTGGGTGCGCGGTGTTCACGGGACGGACGATGAGTCGCCACCGATCCATTATCCGGAGGATGGAAATCGTCCACCGGCGGTGGGTATTCCCTATCCGATTCGCGAAGACGGGACGATCAGTCTGCCCATCATTGATCCGATCAATGTGGAAGGCATGTCGCTGGTGGAAGCAACAAACGCGATTCGGATGGCCTACATCTATCCGGAACCGATTATTCGTGAAGGTGAGGAGAGCGTCACGGTTTCTCTGATCAGGCAGCGGAAGACTCGAGTGATGGTCATTCGCGAAGAGGCCGGTGGGGTGGAAGGCGTGTCAAAACGAGGGACCGGTCAGATTGTCGATCTGCCAGCCTACGAGAACGACGTTTTGCGAGCCTTGTCAATGACCGGCGGGCTTCCGGGTACTGATGCGAAGAACGAGATCCTGATTTATCGCGGTCTCTACGAAGCTGGTGTGGATGCCGACTCCGTACTGTCCCAGATCTGTGAAGACGACTGTCAGGATAACTGTTTCTGCAACGAAGCACCGCTGCCCGATCCACCCAGTGTGACACGGATTCCACTCCGCTATAACCCGGCTGCTCCGCCGGAATTTGATCAGCAGGATGTGATCCTTGAAGATGGTGATATTGTGATCATCCGCAGTCGTGATCGTGAAACGTTCTACACGGCCGGTGTACTGGGCGGTGGGGAATATCAGCTGCCGCGGGACAAGGACCTCGATATTCTCGGGGCGATCGCGATGATCGGCGGACCCCTTGGTGAGACCGGCACGGGTGTTGGAGCTCTGAGCGGTGGTGCTGGCGGTGGCGGTGGTTTCGGCGGCGGCGGCGGTCGCGGTCGTGGTGGTCAGCAGCAATTCTGTCAGCCGACCGATGCGATCATCATTCGTGAATTGCCCTGTGGCAGTCAGATCAGCATGCGTGTCAATCTGAACCGAGCCCTGCAGAATCCTCGCGAACGAGTGATCATTCAGCCGGGTGACGTAATCGTTGTTCGCTACACTCTGGGTGAGGAAATCGGCAACGTGCTGTTGAATCTGTTCCAGTTCAACTTCCTGTGGGGTCTGGGTGGCAACGCCTTCAACTGACCCCGCTTTGAGTGTGGTTCACAATCAGAAATGCAAAGGGCACTGGGGAGTAATCACCAGTGCCCTGCTGCTTTTCAGTTCTCGGTGGATTCAACTGCCCCGTCTATTCAACTGAGATTTCCACTGGCAGTGGTACGGCAGACTCAGAAGCTGTCTGCAGCAGATCATCTTCTGATGTCGCTGTCACGGATTCAAAGGTTGCGACCGCAGAATCTTCGGCAACACGGCTGTCCACGCGACGTTGCAGGATGACGCGAGCGGCTTCACGAATTTCGTCATCACCCAGTCGGCGGAGGCTGCTGATGTGAGTCAGCGGCTGCATGACGCTGGAGACACGCTTCAGGGCTGTTTCCATCATGGCAATCTCGATCAGAGTACGACGCAGTGTTTCGAGGGATGCGATATGCCGACCGGCTTCTCCCTGAAACTCCTCGAGTATTTCAAGGTTCTGGATGGCTGTAGAGACTTCCTTTGTAGCGGTCGCCAGGTCCTGCTGAATTGAGTTCAGTCCGTCGAGGTTCTGTTGAGCCATTCGCACTGCTTCGGTGCGCTGCTGCAGTGACTGATTCATGTCCAGCATTGCCTGCAGGTTCTGATCGGCAGTTTTGATCATGCTGCCGGCATCGATGGCGTGCTGACGCAGTGCTGCCAGTTGTCGCAGACTTTCCTCAGCTGCGTCAATCTGCTGACTGGTTTCTGCTACGCGATCGCGGAATGCAAGGAACTGGTCAAACTGCTCTGCTGCTTCCGCAACAGAACCTCCAGCATTGATTGCCTGATCTCGAAGATCAGACAAAGCGGCAATGCTGTCGCTGGCCGCTTCGTAGTTTCCGGAGGCGGCAATAAGACGGTTCTGCAGCGCGACAATTCCATCAAGAGAAGACTGGGCGACCTCGGTTGAGCTTGTGCCGCTGATGATTTCTTCTCGCAGGGCATTCAGTCTGGAAACTTCATCTGCGGCAAGAGTGGTCTGAGACTGAGCTGCAAGCAGTGACTGCTGGACTTCCGTGATCTGCTGCAGCGACTGCAGTGCCTGCTCGGAATTCTGCGCTTCATGAGTGATATTCTCACGCAGCGTACGGATGCGGCTGAGTCCCTGCTGGACGGACCGCAGATCGTTTGACTGCTGCTGCAGATCAGCGAGCAGATTGTTGGCCTTACCGGCAGTATCGCGCTCTGCAACAAGACGGTGGATATCACGACCTGATGAATTCAGCAGTGACTCCAGCTGATCCATGCGGCCGCTCAGCGGACCGAAGAACAACAGTTGCACACCCAGCACAGTCAGGCCGGTGCCGGAGAGCACCTTGAACCAGAATACCCCCGACTCTTCTGTGGAGTCAGGCTGACGCGAATTGTAGATGTCTCGATCACTCAAGGTTCCGCTCCTGCATGCAAATTCACTGCTCGGATCAACTGCTTACTGTTAATTGCAGCTTCTTCCGCAACGCTGGCATTCCTGGCCCGATGACAGACCGGAGGCCAGCGAAGAATCTCATCGCCGGGCACATTCTTCCGACTGTGCCTCTCCGTCTCCTTCCATCGTCATCCCGGGGAGCAGCAGTTTCTGCCGCTTTAGCAACTATGAGTGGAAACCGACGGATGTCTGCTGCGAATCACTGTTGCACAGGATTTGTCGTTTTGGGAAGTCTGAATGCGGTAACCGAGTGTGAGGGAGGCAGCACCGAGGTATTCGATAACGCCTTCGCCTGTTGGGAGAATGGGGCCGGCGGTTCACCCCGGAAGATTCCGTCAAAGCGGGTTGTCGGGGAATGGCAACGGCCGTCCGGGATGCTCCGGCAAGCCTTCACGAAAATGACGGCGACAGACCGAAACGTAGGTCTCATTGCCACCGATGCAGATTTGCTCACCGGAACGAACCGGACGACCGTCAGAGTCCAGTCTGAGTACTCGGGTGGCACGGCGTCCGCAGTGGCAGATTGCCTTGATTTCTGAGATGACGTCGGCCCATGCAAGCAGATATTGACTGCCCTCAAACAGATTGCCCTGAAAGTCCGTTCGCAGACCATAGGTCAGTACAGGGATTCCGGTCAGATCGACAATCTCACCAAGTTGTCGTACCTGGTTCTGTGTGAGGAACTGGGCTTCATCGACAAAGACGCAGGCTACAGGCGAGCGAGCGTGTTCGCCTTCGACAAGTGACAACAACTGGTCCTGAGGAGAAAACGCAATTGCCTCCGCCCGCAGTCCAATTCGCGAACTGATGATTCCCACACTGACGCGGTTATCCACCTGTGGGGTCAGCAGCAACGGCCGCATGCCGCGTTCGCGATAATTGTAAGCCGCCTGAAGGAGTGTCGAGGACTTTCCGGCGTTCATCGCGGAGTAGTAAAAGTACAGGCTGGCCATGAGTCAATCCGCTGCAAAGTCCCCGTTGAGGGTGGCCACCAGTCTGCGGGCTCCTCCGTGATTACGGTGTTCACAGAGATAAATGCCCTGCCAGACGCCGGTCAGCAGACGGCCCTGCCCAACCGGAATCGAGATGGATGCACCGGTCAGAGTTGCCTTGACGTGGGCCGGCATGTCGTCCGAGCCTTCACAGGTATGGTCCCATGGCCAGTTTTCCGGGACCAGTCGATTCAACGCCATCGCCATATCGGTGGTGACATCGGGATCGGCATTTTCATTGATTGTCAGCGAAGCGGATGTGTGACAGATGAACAGATGCAGCAGCCCTGCACGACAGTCCCGAAGCTCCGGAATAGCCTGCACTACTTCAGCAGTCACAAGGTGGCATCCACGCGGGTACGGCTGCAGGCGAAATTCCTTCTGAATCCAGCGTGTCGTCATGTCAACGGGCCTTCCGTGGCTGCCATGCTGTCAATGGGGAGTCAGGTCTGCGTCTTCTGACGATACCGGAATAAGTGTTCAGGTGAAGAATTTATTCCGCGGCAGCAGGAGGTTGTGGGAGCGCGGTTGGTTGCGAAGGAGTTGCCGTCTCCTGCGGTGAGGATGCTTCCGGATCGTCGTTTTTCTGTGGGAATGGCCGCTCACCAAGGATCTCCGCAACTCGATCCCGTTCCAGATCCTCATCCTGCAGCAGCGCGCTGACGAGGGCGTCCATCTGCAGCCGATACTGCAGCAGCAGTTGCATGGCGGTTGCTTCTGACTCCTTGATGATGCGCTGCACTTCGATGTCGATCTGGCGAGCAGTTTCCTCGCTGAATTCACGGTAGGTATGCATTTCCTTACCAAGGAACGGGTGTTCCTCTGACTGACGAAATGAGACCGGACCGATCAGCTCTGACATGCCCCAGTGCGCGACCATTCGGCGAGCGAGTTGAGTGGCCTGTTCAATGTCGCCCTGAGCTCCTGCAGAGTATTCATCATAGATCATCTTCTCAGCGGCGCGACCGCCCATTGTCATGACGATCCGGGCCCGCAGTCGGCGTTCACCAAGATTGTGAATCTCGCTTTCGGGCATCAGCTGGGTGACACCAAGTGAACGTCCACGAGGAACAATGGACACCTTGTGCACGGGATCCATGCCT
>JALRDR010000824.1 GCA_023262145.1 Planctomycetaceae bacterium
GACATGGAACTGGGACAGTATCATATCTGGGTCCGTGGTCAGGCGGTTGACGGATTCTCCGGCGGCTGGTCGTTGCGGCAGCACTTTTATGTAACCCCGATTCCGGACGTCGTCACAAAATTTCAGTCGACCTTCGACCGCACACCCACATTGCAGTGGGCAGAAATTCCCGGAGCAACCAGCTACGGCGTGTTCCTGCGCAACCAGCTCAACGGCCGGATCGAAGCCAACATCACCGGACTGTCCTCGCCACAATGGACACCCGAACAGCCACTGGCAGACGGACCGTATGTCTGGTGGGGCGTCGCAGAATCCTCCGTTGCCAACATCCGCAGTAGCTGGACAGTCCGCAACGATTTCTACATCGGTGGCCGCACGCAAATCACCAGCCCGCTATCTCCGTCTGCCTCAGACAAACCGCTGATTCAGTGGCAGAGTGTCGAGGAAGCCGTGCGGTATGAATTATGGATTTCCACCAATGGTACCACGCTGATTGCCGACCAGCGGCAGCTCACCACAGCGCAGTATCAGATCCCGGAACCGCTTGCGAAGCAGAATCGCTACGACGTCTGGGTCCGTGCTGTCAGCGGGGACGGAGAATTCAGCAGCTGGTCCCGGCAGTACAGTTTTACCGTGGCCTCTGCCGACGATCCGGCAGTGAAACCGAACTTTGACGCCGCAGCAAATCCCGCGTCAGCGGACCTGCAGTGCCTGGTCGCGGTCAATCTGCAGCAGCTGACAACCGCTGTCAGGGCAGCATCGCCTCATCAATCAGCGACGCAGCCTGCTGCCATGGTCGCACAGTCATTACCGCACCATGCCGCTGGCTCAGCGTGGCCGCAGCATGGGGCGGTGCAGCTGTCCGCACTTGCGCACGCGGTCGACTTTACCGTCCCGCACCTGCTCTTTCACAAACTGGCCGATAACGACTGGTTCAGCGAACTGGCCGAGCAACTGGAACTGCCTGGACCCAGCAGCTGACCGGGCAGCAACAGGACACAAACAATCACAGCAACTTGTCCCCGGATCGAATGAACACTCCAACATTCCTGAGCGATCAACATGCTACTGTCCGCATTCCTGACCCGACTGAGAACGCGAGTCATCGGCCCGACGCCGTCGCTCAGGCGCCGTGGAGTCGTCACCGCACGCAAGCTCGGTTGGTTTTCCGCATACTTCACGGAAACCCTCGAAGAGCGTCTGTTATTGGCAGCATACGATCAGCAGGCGGAAATCGCCCCGGACATTCTCACCGCTGCAGCGCCCCGCCAGTCGGCAGGCGTGGCACTCCCAACTGCAACTCCGATACAAGGCCGTGCGCTGATCTTTCTGGACCCCCGGCTGGATGATTTCCAGACATTGCGTCAGCAGTTACGCACAAATTATGGAACACAGATCGACTCCGGTGCCTATCAGATCGTCACACTCAACGAGGCTCGGGATGGTGTCACGCAGATCAGCAATGCTCTTCGTCAACAGCACGACCTTGCCGCCGTGCATATCGTTTCACACGGATCGCCAGCGGGGCTGAGGCTGGGGAATACGCGACTTACTCCGTCAACACTGCAACTCTACGCCGGGCAGATCAGCCACTGGCGAGAAGCACTGTCTGCCGATGCCGACATTCTGCTTTATGGGTGCGGTGTTGCTGCCGAACCCGGCGGCGTTGAATTTGTGGAACTTCTCTCACGGCTCAGCGATGCCGATATCGCCGCGTCAATTGATGATACCGGGGCAGGGCAGCTGGGCGGAGACTGGGACCTTGAGTTTTCCGTCGGTGGCATCAACAGTGAAACCCTCCGTTTCGACGCTTCCTACAGCGCACTGCTTTCCGACGTCTGGACATACACCGTCCCGCCAACAGCAACTCAGATTCAGCTCACCACAGACAATGGCACGTCATACGTCACGACATATTCGGGCAGCACTCAATTACAGCGGCAGGCGATTCCAGCACCGTCCCATGAAGTGCGGATCGATGCCACGGCCAGTACGGCCGGCGGACTGGAAGTGTCGATCCACAACACACTTCAGATCGCCGAACTGGAAACACTGGAGATCCTCACAGCGGGTGCGAATGACACGCTCCGCATGCTGACGGCTGAAATCTTCCCGGAAGACAGCGCAGCCACGCTGAAATTTAATGCCGGATCCGGAACCGATACACTCATCGGGCACGACTCTGCAGCCTCGTGGAATATTGAATCGTCCAACAGCGGGTCCTACGGAGCGACCATCCGTTTTCTGAATGTGGAAAACCTGACCGGTGGTACTGCCCGCGACGAGTTCTATTTTGCCGAGACAGTGGAAGCGGATGGCTCCCGGGTTCGCGGATCACTCAGCGGAAGCATTACAGCCGGCGGCGCAGAGAATCTTCTGGACTACAACGAATTCAGCATCCCGGTCAGCTTCAGCTTCGCCACTGGATCTGCCACTAGCGTCGCCGACGGGACGACTGGTATTAGTGAAGTTGTTGGCGGCAGGACTGACGACGATGTTGTAACCGGCCCTGATGTGGACGCGATCTGGAATTTCGCCGGAAGCGGTCCAGGCACCATTTCCACGACGGGTTTCACGTCCAACGAACACAGTTTCAGCAGTTTTGAATCGTTCACAGGTGGAAGTGCAAGTGACACCTTCCGCGTGGACCACGACAGCAGCATCAGTGGAGTGCTCGATGCCGGCGCTGGTATTGACAGTCTCTACGTCCAGAACAGCGTTGATCTGTCATACACACGCGTAAATCCGACAGGGACCGCATCCACATCAGCGACGATCCATGGAAAGCCGTTCACATTTGCAGGGCTGGAGTCGCTGATCACCGGTACGGCCTCAGATGCGGTACTCCAGGGCAGTGGTCTGGATGATGGCTTCCTGATTGAATCAGACGGTCCCACCAGCCTGCGTATTACAAGTCTGCTGGCGCCGATCTTTAACGTGTCTTCCGGACTGATCGACGCTCAATTCAGTATTCCAGTTCCCGGAAACTCGCTGTCAGTCCGCGGTGGCGCCGGCAGAGACGATCTGAGAATTGGTGCTGTCAATTCATCAACTCCGTTCACGCTGGCCTACTTTGGCGGCGATGATGAAAACGGCCTTGGCGTGTATACCGATACACTGACTGGTTCGGACATCGAAAATTCGTGGCAGATCACCAGCACTAATGCAGGTACTCTGAATTCAGGGATCACCTTCACCGACGTTGAGGTACTGACTGGGGGAAGCGCTAACGACAACTTCGTACTGCTGGATGGCGCAACCATTGCAGGAAAAATCGCAGGCGGGACTGGCGGCTCCGATACCATCAACTATGCCGACTACTCAACTCCAGTGGTGTTTGAAGCCGCAGACAGTGAGAACATCGATACTGTGATCGGCCCTGACGGAGTCAGCAATACACTCACCGGATTTCTAGCAGATACCACCTGGACGATCTCAGCGTTGAACACCGGTATTCTTACCTCAACGCAGACCCGATCAGCCCCACTTGACGGCAGCACTTCAGTTGACGCGGTGGCAGGAGTAATTCAGTTTTCAATTCACCATCCATTCAGCGATGGTGAACTTGTCACCTACGCCAGCAATGCCGGGGCTGACCAGCATAGTGGCCTGACGGTTGGTTCACAGTACTATGTACTCGTCATCGACAACTTCCGTATCCGCCTGACAACTGCCCCCTCCACCGTAGCTGACCTCAGCCTGAGCAACTGGACTCAGGGACAACGCAGCCTTGGATCACTTGTTCTGGACGAAACAACATTCGCCAATGGTTACACAGACACACTCCGCTTCGCGGATGAGCACAATCTGACTGACGGAACTCAGGTACTGTACAGCTTTTCCGATCCGGAAAACACCGATAACAGCGGCCTGACCAGCGGCACCAGTTACACAGTTGTATCCGTCAACCCATTCGAAATCCGCCTGCTTGAAAACGCCTCCCCGACAGTCTTCCTGCAGTCAACCGCAGACTGGTCCACAGGAACCAGCTCACTGGAAGCAGCAACGGAAAGCACATCTCTGTCATTCAGCGGATTTCAGAACCTGCAGGGCACGTATGGGAAGGATCTGTTTCGTTTCGTATCCCCTCAGGCTCAATTGAGCGGCTGGATCGACGGCGCAGCCGGTGCAGACACAGTGGACTATACAACTTACGGAGCCACCGTCAGCGTCAATCTGGGGACCATTCAGTCGGTCGCCTCCACGGCGGTTGCCGAAATTCGCAGTATCCAGTCGATCATCGCCCCTGCAGCGAACAACGGCACTCTCTATGGACCTGACCAGAATACAGCATGGCAGCTTACTGGTCACGATTCCGGTACAATCCATGTTGATGGGCAGCCAGCAATCAGCTTCGTTAATTTCGCAAACCTGACCGGCGCTCAGGGAAACATTGACGCATTCCTCATCGGTAGCAACGCCTCGCTCTCCGGGCAGATCGTCGGGGGTAACGGGGGCATGGACGGGATCGCCTTTGCTGATCCTGTTAACCCGGATTTGCTCCACATCCTGATCAACACCGACAGTGACCAGAACCACCTGCCACAGAGTGCTGTATTCTCAGGCTCCAGCCCGCTCAACTTTCAGGGTACTGACCCCGCGTTCCTTGCAGACACTTCAGTAGCAGGTGCGTTGACCATAAAGCCCACGCCGTTTGCCGACGTCCTTAATGTTACGGCCGTGCCCGGCACTATTACCGTTCAGGAGACCAGCCAGCACCGCCGCTTTCTGAACCTTACAAATGGCGTAATCAACGAGGCACCCCGGACATTGCAGGTTCCCGTCAGCGCCAAGACGAACCTTCGCTTTGACAGCCAGAAAGATGACCATGTCACCTATGGAGACTTCAATACCGGCTCCGCCACGGATGTGATCGACTCCACCAGCAGTGCCTATACCTTTTCCGGAGAATTCCACACAAATGGTGGCGACATTAAGATCACTGCCGATTCAATTACTGTGCTGCAAAATGCCGACGTCTCAACTCGCGTCACTGACGCCGGCGGCAATTCCATCGCGGATTCCGGCAACATCAGCCTGACGTCCAGAACGATCACTGTTGGAGAAAATGCGAAGCTGTTGGCGTATGACGACCGCAACATTCCAGGCAACGACGGCGTTCCCGCAGGGATCAGTCAGGCCACATTCCCGGAAGTACGCACAGTCAGCGACTTCGGCAGTGCCGCAGTGCAGATCTGGGAAACCGGCAGGTCCCATCTGGCGATTCCCACGCATACGTCAGGGCAGGGACAAGGACTTACAGTTGACATCCTCGTGGACGAAAATGGAGCTCCCTCCTTAATCGTCAATCAGCCTGGCAACTCATATTCGGTTCACGATCAGATCTGGGTCACACTGGAAGACATCGGCTTCTCGAATCGCTTTAGTGAGACATACACTTTTTGGGATCTGAGTATTCCGATCGACTTCGATCTGGATTTCATTATTGACGGAGGGTCACTGGCCCACGTTGCTGATTTCACCATCACAAATCTGGCGAACGCCGGAGGCGACATTCTGCTGCAAGCTGCGCACAGGACTTTCATATTGGGTGCATTTGAACCACAGGACGCTACGGCTCAACTGCTGATTGGCAGATCAGCGCACCTGCACGCACGAAATATCACACTCCAGGCCGAAGTAAACAACTTTGACCCGGATGCAATCCTCGGGGAAGAACCTCCAGCGTGGCTCCCGGAGTCTGCAGCGAGCTTCTGGGAGTCGTTTACAGCAGTAACAGAGCCGATACTCGAAACCCTTGCTTCATCACGCCCGTTGGTTGGACTGTCGCGAGTTTCTGCGACTGCGGATCTGCAGATCGCAGCCGAGGCAACGATCGTAGCTGATCAGACTGCCGGGATTCGTGCACTCTCCGATTCAAAAGCCGAATTGAGTGTAATTGGAATTCTCTTTGGCTTTGGTTACATCACGTCGGAATCAACTGCGACACTTAATCTGTCGTCCACTGCTTCGGTAACATCCGTGGCCAATACAACAATTCTCTCGAGTGCGTCAAACAGCATCTCGCTGGCTGTTGCCACCGAAAGTGGATTAAAGGGACGATTCTCCAACATCCCTCTGTTCCTGTCCGGCGGGATCCTGAAGGAGACAACTTTAGCTTCCACGAGAATCGACGGTAGTGTTACGACTGAGTCAGGAAATACGCACATAATCGCACTGAACCAACGGGACATTTCCGCGGAAATAACTTCCTCCAGCGACTTCGGCCCTGTGAGTGTTGCATTCCTGTTCTCCGAAGCCAAAAGTGACAGTGAGGTGAAGATCGCCGGT
>JALRDR010000869.1 GCA_023262145.1 Planctomycetaceae bacterium
GCTGGTCCGGACTCAGGAACGCGAAGGAGCAGAGAATGGCAGCTGGACGCCGCGTGACCGAGCCAGTTTTAGTGTTGCGGGGGGAAGGCTGCTGGCCACCTGTCTGTCAGCGCTGACTCTGGAAGTGTACTATCGGTACCCGGGAAACCAGTCCGATCTGCAGGTGGATGCTGCGGCCGTCGTTCCGCTCCCAGCGGGCGATCAGGGCGTCAATTGAGCGACGTGGACTGGTTTCGAGGCATTGAGATCACTCTCGGGGACAGAAAACCGGCAGATCCTCAGAGAAATCCTTACCGCAACTGGGAATCTTACTATGGTTCCTTCTCGAACATTCCGAACATTTAGGCTACACTCCGCGATTCGCTGTATACTCCTGCACGCCGCGTCCTGATGCACTTCTGCTCCCGGATCCCGGGCTTCTTTTCTGAGCAACCCCGCAACCCTTGTGGGCAGTTCAGATCAGTTCGGGGCCAGTTCTTTGGGGCCAGTTCTTCGGGGCCAGTTCCGGAGCGGGCGGCAGAAAAACTTGATTTGCGGGCGATTCAGACGGTTGTCTGGTTTTCGCGCACAGGGCGATCACAGCGTCGTGCCGCGTAAAGCGTCACACGGAAGGTGCTTGGGACGGCTGGTTTGCGTCCCGTAACCGGTATTTTATGTCAGTAACCAGGTGCTTCTGATTCCTGAAGCATCCTTTTGTTCCCGTTTTTTGCAGGTTAGAAGGTGTTGGTTCCATGTTCGCTGTAATTGAAAACGGAAGTCGTCAGCATCGTGTTGAGAAAGGTTCATTCCTGTCGGTGGACTTCTGCAGCGACGCCGAAGCAGGGAACACGATTACTTTTGACCGCGTACTGCTGGCCAACGGCGGTGGAGCGAGTGTAATTGGTGCGCCTGTCATTGAAGGGGCGTCTGTCACCGGTGAGGTGGTGATTGCGGAGGAGAAGGGGCCGAAGCTGGAAATCCAGAAGATCCGTCGCCGCAAGAATTCTCGCCGTCACACCGGCCATCGCCAGAAGCACACTCGCGTTCGTATCACTGAGATCAGTGTTCCTGGTCTGGAAGTTGTTGCAGCAGCTGCAGGTGCCGAATCGGCCGAATGATTACAATCGAGTGAATTCAGAACTGGCGAGTTGTTTTTGCAACTCGCCTTTTTGCTGCGCTCTACCAGCGAGCTATAGTCAGTGGGATGGTTGCGAAGCCTGCGCGGACTTTGAGGATAATTTTTGGTTCCTGGCACATGGGCACAGCCTGATGCATGCCAGGCAGGGCAGCCGCTTCCGCTGAAGTTGCTTCCACACAATGGTCATCGCAGGCTGATTCATCATGGTGCAGAAAATGCGATTTACTCCCGGTGTACTGTTATTTACTGCGTTGCTGCTAGCGGGCTGTCAGACAGAGCAACAGCCCCCGGCGACTGGCTCGGCTGAAGTGGCTCCGCCACCTGATCCTCCGGCACTGGTGACGGTGAACGTCATCAGACGCTCAGCGGTATCTCCACGGTTTCGGGCACTAGGAAACATTCGTCCGCGGCATGTCAGCGTTGTCGCTTCCGGTGCACAGGGAATTGTGCAGGAATTTCTGGTTGAAGCGGGCGATTTTATTGCGTCCGGGGCCTTGCTGTCCCAGTTGCGGATGAAGGCATCCAGTCTGGAGATTGAAGTACAGCAGGCATTAATCCGGGAGCGGGAGGCAGAACTGGCAGAGCTGCTGCATCCGCGTGCGGAGGATGTTTCGGAATCGCGTGCCCAGCTGGAGGCTCAGAAGTCCATTCTGACGCGGGTCAGACGCGACCGCGACAAGAAGCTTGAGCTGGATGCTCAAGGGGCGGCAGCAGCCACGGAAGTCCGAGACGCAGAAGACGATTATCAGACGGCAGTCCAGCATTTAAACGCAGCGCAGGCAGCATTTGACAGAGTGGCAGCGGGAGCTCGAGAGGAGCAGGTATTGCAGGCGCAGGCAAGGCTGGAGAGTCAGCGTAAGCATGTTGAGTACCTGCAGGCGGAGCAGGACAAACGATCCACCTTTGCTCCCTTTGCTGGCTTCGTTGTCGAGGAGCACACCTATGTGGGTCAGTGGCTGGCGAAGGGAGATCCCATTGTCACGCTGGCCAGCCTGGATGAAGTGGAAGTGGAGCTGATGATCGACCAGCAGTATGTCAGCGAGATTACTCCCGGCCGCGACGTGCAGCTGACAGTGCGAGGGGCGGCTAGTTCGGCATCGTCGGAGCAATGGCAGGGGCAGGTGTCCACGCTCATTCCTCGCAGTGAATGGGAAAGTGGTTCGCGCAGTTTTCCCGTCATCGTGCGGATTTCGAATCGGATTGACAACTCAGTGAGCCCGCCGCTGCCGGCTCTGCGCGAAGGGATGATGGCCGAAGCTGAGTTTGCGGGTGTCGCGGTGGATGCGATTCTGGTTCCGAAGGACTCCATTGTTCGCTCATCTCGTGGGGCATTTGTGTATGTCCTGAATCCTCCGGCGGACGGTGGCATACAGAATGTTCGGCAGGTGATGGTGCAGACCGGAGTTGCCGTTGATGGCTGGATTCAGGTCACAGGAGAGGGGCTTGCCGCAGGGCAGCAGGTGGTTGTTGAGGGTGCAGAGCGACTGCGTCCATTCAAGTCAGTAACAATTGCCAGTGCTGCTGCAGGGGACGCTGCCGACGGTTCGGCTGCGGACAATTCTGAGTCAGCGGAGCAAGCCGGCTCGACAGCTGCTGCCGGAGAGTGACATGAACCTGATTCAGTTTTCGATTGAGAATCCGGTCAAGCTCACGGTGGGTGTGATTCTGTCGTTGTTGTTTGGCGGAATCGCCTTCATGGCGACACCGGTGCAGCTGACACCGGACGTTACAGAGCCGTTGGTCACGATTACCACGGTCTGGCCCGGCGCGAGTGCGCAGGAGGTCGAAAAGGAAATCATCGAGGAGCAGGAAGAGCAGCTCAAGAGTGTTGAGGGACTGCAGGAGTTTTACAGCCAGAGTTCAGATTCCTCCGGCACCATCCAGCTTGAATTTGCGGTCGGAACAGACCTTGCAGATGCTCGAGCCAGGGTTGCTGAGAAGCTCAATCAGGTTCCGGAATACCCGGAGGATGCGCGCGAGCCTGTGATTTCAACGGTGGATGCGGCTGCGAGTGCGATTGCCTGGTTCATTCTGAAGCCACTGCCTCCTGAACGTTCGGATCTGCAGAATCTGATTGCGTTGCATCCGGAGCTGGGGCCGCCCCTGCAGGAGCTCATGCAGCTGGATGGGCCGATCAGTCTGCCTCGGCTGAACCTGCTGGCGAAGGAATTTCCGCTGCTGCAGCAATTCACAAAGGGTCTGAACGATCCGTCATTGATGCGGAAATTTGCCGAGGACTATATCGAGGCGGAATTCGAGCGGATTGACGGAATCGCGAATGCCAACGTCTTCGGCGGTCGGGAGCAGGAGTTTCGGGTTGAGATCAATCCTTCCCGGCTGGCGGCGTTCAACGTCACGATTGATGAGCTGCGAAGAGCACTGAACGAGCAGAATCTCAATCTGTCCGGGGGAGATATTCCGGAAGGCAAGCAACGTAATATTGTTCGCACCCTCGGGCAGTTCAGCAGTGCCCGACAGGTGGAGGACACAATCATAGCCGTCCGCAATAACTCCCCTGTGCGTGTGCGGGATGTGGCCGAATGTCGAGTGAACTATCGGAAGCCGGACGGGGTCGTGCGACAGATGGGGCTGAATGCCCTGGCCGTGAATGCTCAGCAGGCACCGGACACCAACATTCGGGAGATCATGGGGCCAGATCGATCCCGGCTGGATCTTGATGGTGACGGCGAGATTACTTCGCTGGAGCTGGTGGAGAGCCGTCGCATCTGGGGGCCGTGTCTGAGGATTGCCTGCGAAGAACTCAACCAGGGAATTCTGAAGACTCGCGGACTCTATCTGGAGCAGGTTTATGACCAGACGATTTACCTTGATTCGGCGACTGATCTTGTCCGCAGCAATGTGTATGAAGGCGGTCTGCTGGCGATCGCCATTCTGCTGCTGTTTCTGAGTAATCTGCGGACAGTGCTGATCATCGGGCTTTCGATTCCAATCAGCATCATCTCCACGTTTATCTTCATGCGTCTGTTTGGTCGCAGCATCAACGTCATCAGTCTGGCCGGGATGGCATTTGCGGTGGGGATGGTGGCGGACAACGCGATCACAGTTCTGGAGAATATCTTTCGGCATTACCAGATGGGGAAATCGCCGCGCGAGGCTGCGATCCGCGGCACGTCTGAAGTCTGGGGCGCTGTGCTCGCGGCAACTCTGACGACGATTGTGGTGTTTGTCCCCGTCATTTTTGTGCAGGGGCAGGCGGGGCAGCTGTTCCGTGATGTGTCCCTGGCAATTGCATGTTCGGTGGGTATTTCTCTGATTGTGAGTATTACTGTCATCCCGGCTGCTGCCGTACGACTGCTGGGGAACAATGCCGGAGTTCGGCTGCAGCGTGACAACAGTTTTGGTCCTGCCGGGCTGTTTGGTCTGGTCAGACTTGCACAGTGGATGACGGAAGGACTTGCGTTCCGGATTCAACACGTGCTGCAGATGCGGGGCAGCTGGCTGGTTCGCGTCCTGCTGGTGACATTGTTTACGGCCGGAAGTTTATTTGGCAGCTTTCTTCTCTGGCCGGCCACGGAGTATCTGCCGAACGGAAATCGTAATCTGATTATTGCCATTCTGCTGCCGCCCCCGGGATACAACATCGACCAGATGATTTCCGTGGGAGAGGACATTGAGCAGCAGCTGATGCCGTACTGGAGCGGTGATGCCGGCCCCGATGCTCCACGAATTCGGGACTTCTTCTTTGTGGCTCGCGGCCGCAGTCTGTTTCTGGGGGCGAAGGCTGTGGACGAGCTGCGTGCCGCGGAGCTGATTCCGGTGCTGTCGGCTGCAGCCGGTTCCCAGCCCGGGATTATTCCAATTGTCAGCCAGTCCAGCCTGTTCGACAGTGGACTCAGCGGCGGGCGCACGATTGACCTGGAGATCACAGGTCCGGATCTGGAGGTATTGGTTGCTGAAGCGCAGCGAGCATTCGGGATGTGTATGGCTGAGTTTCCGGTGCCAGCGGGAAATCAGCTGCGACCGATTCCCGGGCTGGACCTGTCGAGTCCGGAGCTGCACGTGATTCCACGGGCAGAGGAAGCATCTGAACTGCAGGTGACCACTCGCTCCCTTGGTTATGCCGTGGATGCTCTGGTGGATGGTGCTTTTGCGGGTGACTACTGGCACGAGGGTCGCCGCATTGATCTGGTGATCTGTGGCGACATGGATTATGCGGCAAGATCCCAGGATCTGGAGAATCTGCCCATCCGTACGCCTTCCGGGAAGACGGTGAGACTGTCTGCGGTCGCCGACATTCGGCTCAGTGCAGGACCGGAGCAGGTAAATCATTCGGAACGTCTGCGGGCCATCACCATACAGCTCAAACCAGCCCCTGGAATTCCGCTTGAAGCAGCCATGAAGACCATGGATCAGAAGATCCTGTCGGCATTGCAGGAGTCTCCGAATTTTCAGAGCGGTCTGTATCAGGCTCGGCTGGCAGGAACGGCCGATAAACTGCAGGACACATGGTATGAGCTGCGCTGGAATCTGGCTCTGGCTGTCCTGCTCAGCTATCTGCTCATGGCATCCCTGTTTGAATCATTTCTGTATCCGCTGGTGGTGATGATCAGTGTTGCTCTGGCGATGGTTGGCGGGCTGGGTGGACTGCAGGTAATGAATCTGTTTCGCCTGCAGCCTCTGGACATGCTGACCATGCTGGGCTTTGTGATTCTCACGGGGACGGTTGCAAACAATGCCATTCTGATTGTCCATCAGGCGCTCAACCACATGCGTGACGATGAAATGGAAACGGTCGCGGCTGTCGGTGCCAGTGTGCGCAGTCGAATGCGACCGATCTGCATGAGCACCCTGACGACGCTGATGGGCATGCTGCCGCTGGTCGTGCCGCTTCCGGT
>JALRDR010000885.1 GCA_023262145.1 Planctomycetaceae bacterium
ACAGTCATCGGTGTGCTCATCAATCCCGGGGTGGTTCGCCTTCCCGACGCCACGGCTGAGGTGACCCTGCAGATTTCCGGCGACTCCGGGTCGGGGATGATTGTCGGTGTCATTGACGAAGCAGGGCCGGAGTCCACACAGCGACGCTTCGAGGATGCGGCAAGCGTGTCGGCTGCCTTCAAAGCGGTTGCAGCCGATCAGATCGGGCAGACGGTGTCCGCCACCGTGCAGGTGACTGAACGTCGTCTGCAGATTGTGGAGACAATGAATGAGATCACGATTGACTATTCGCGCAGGCAGAATGGGCAATCCGTATCCACGACATTCAGTGTGAACAGTGCAGCCCAGTTGCCCGCAGCATGGCAACGGATTCACAGTGAACATGGCGGCGGACTGCGACGCGGGCTGACTGCGGCTGCGAAGTACCTGGGTGACCTCTTTCTGAGATTGCTCAAAATGGTGACGGTGCCATTGATTCTGACATCGCTGATTACGGGGATCGCTGGACTGGGAAGCTCGGGCAACTTCGGCAGCATGTTTCGGCGGACTCTGGGGTATTACCTGCTCACGAGTGTGCTGGCGATCGCAACCGGAATTCTGATGGTGAATATTCTGCGGCCTGGAATTGGCGCAGAGCTTCCGCATGGCACAGAATCTGCGCCTGCCATGGAGAATCAGTCGCTCACCGGGATACTGCTGGGACTGGTGGATAACATGATTCCCACGAATCCCATTGCAGCGATTGCGAGCAGCAGTTTTCTGTCGATCATTACCTTCAGCATTGTATTTGCCATTTTTCTTGTTCGCGTGGGTGGTGAACAGGCTCGCCGTCTGCAGCAGCTCTTCGAAGCAGGTTTTGAAGTGATGATGCAGATGACGATGGCGATCATCAGCCTCGCACCCTGGGGTGTCGCCTGTTTCATGATCTATGCAACCAGCAGTCAGGGGCTGCAGATCTTCCTTACACTCAGCTGGTATATGCTCACAGTAGCCGTTGCATTGCTGGTTCATGCCACTGTAACTCTGCCACTGCTGGTGCGAGTATTTGGTCGCCGGTCTCCGCTGGAGTTTGCCCGTGCGATGAGCCCGGCACTCATGACAGCGTTTTCCACGGCGTCCTCCAATGGCACGTTGCCATTGACAATGACGTCGGTGGAGAGTCGAGCGGGGGTTTCAAATCGAACCAGTTCCTTTGTGCTGCCACTTGGAGCAACCATCAATATGGACGGTACTGCGTTGTATGAAGCTGTGGCAGTACTGTTCATCGCTCAGGCGTACCGAGGCGATCTGGCACTTGCTGACCAGATTCTGGTTGCTGTGACTGCGCTGCTGGCCAGCGTCGGGGCTGCGGGAATCCCGCACGCGGGGCTGGTGATGATGGCGATCGTACTGCAGGCCGTGAATCTGCCACTGGAAGCTCAGGGTGTGATCATTGCTGTAGATCGTGTGCTGGACATGGCACGAACAGCGGTGAATGTCTGGAGTGATGCCTGCGGCTGTGCGATCATCGATCGGCTGGGGAGCAGGACCGGTTCAGCCGATGCGGCAGGTCCGCTGAACAGCTAGACGAGTATTTTGCATGTGCCCCGGCGGGTTAATCGATTGCCGGAGCGTAGCGCAGGCGAAATGAGTCTGAGCTGATCAGTGAAACAACCACAGCCTGAAAGCTGCCGTTGCTCTGCAGGTAGGCCCTGTCGGCCGCGATGAGAGCGGGGCTGTCGGCAATCGTTTCATTGCGACCAAGAAAGAACCGAAAGGCGTGCCGAATGATGGACTGCCGCACGCGGTCCGACTGTGCAAGACGCTCAATAAGCTCGAACGGATCCTGCACGGGTCCATCAAGGTCTTCATCATCCGTACCAGAGAGAGCACCACTGGTGTCGAGAACGGCGGACTTGTAGACATCCGCGTTATTGCCCTGCCCTTCCTGCACCAGGTTCTCCGGATGCTCCAGCTGCTCTGACGTACGGTAACGCCCGAAGTCGTCGAAGCATTCGAACGGATAGCCGAGCGGATTCATGCGCTGGTGACATTTCTGGCAATGGCGCTCGCTGGTAACCAGTTCGACGCGGCCGCGCAGGGTCAGATCCGCGTG
>JALRDR010000911.1 GCA_023262145.1 Planctomycetaceae bacterium
TCGGCACGATCGAACAGGTCGGTGATCCAGCAGTGCATCGGAGCTGTACCGCATCGCAGAAGTGCACCCAGTGTGAGCAGTGTGCCTGCAATGACTGTCATCAGGCCCGGCGCGTTCTCCGGGTGACCAAGCACAGTGTTCGGCAGCAACAGCCATCCGATCACCAGCATCAGTGCTGACAACCCCAGATGCAGCAGATAGACGCGAACAGACCTGCCACGCTGCCTGAGCTCGCAGGCGGCCGGAACGGCAACCAGCGTACTCAGCAGAATCACTGCCAGCGGATGTCGCGCCCCAAACAGGCCCAGCAGCATTGATTCCTGAAACAGCAGCCGCGAAAAAGAGGTGTCAGCGCACTGCTTTCGCAGCGTGGAGGCAATGACGGCCAGAAACAGCAATGCCGCCAGGGGAAGCAGTGGAGCATTCAGCTCATCAATCACAAGGACTCCGGTATGGAACATGTCACCCAGAAAATCAAAATGATCGTGAGCCTCCCATGCATGCAGCATCGTGAAGTCAACCGCTGCCCCGATTGTCGACACGAATGTCAGCAGACAGACAGCGACAGCAGTCTGCCAGCGTCGTTCAGGGGCTGACACAACCAGCATCAGCACACTTCCCACAAGGGGCAGCAGCAGAGCAATCACATTCCACGGCAGATGCAGTTCCGGGATCATTGAACCACCTCCGCTTCCGCAGTGATCAGCCGTGTTATGGGCACCGAGGCACCGGTGATCTCAGATGGATCCCCGGAGTCTGCCGCAGCATCGGCAGCGGCGCTACCCTCCAGAAACCGCAGCCAGCGGCGCTCCAGACGGTCGCACAGACGCAGCACACTCACGAATGGCCGAACAATAAAGTCGTCCAGAATCACGTCCAGATAGCCGCGTTCAAAAGCGAACTGATACAGGCTCCACTGCAGACGCGACGCAGGAGCCTGCGCAGCAGGATGCGGCAGATGGGAGCCGATGGCATTCAGCATCGAATGATGATCACGCAGCAAGGATGGGGCTCGCAGCAGCTGCAGAGTTCTCAGGCAGGCGTGACCGATAATGTGCACCAGAGCGACATAGCGGAATCCCAGTCCAATCTCTGCAACGATAATCCCCACCTGAGTCAATGATGCGAATGCCAGTGCACTCTTGATGTCACTCTGCACACGTGCCATCAGTGCTGCCAGTGCTGCAGAGCAAAGGCCGGTGCCCACCACGACGTAACTCAGTGATGAGGAAACTTCGAGTAGCGGACTGACGCGTAACAACAGAAATGCACCGAGATGAACGGACAGAGAACCATAAAAGATCGCGCTGGAGGGGGTCGGTCCTTCCATTGCTCTTGGCAGCCAGCCGCTGAATGGGATCAATGCTGATTTGCCTGCTGCCGCTGTGAGCAGAAGCAGCCCCACAAGAAAAGCCGTGTTTTCAGAGATGGCGGCCACGCCCTCAGGCCACGGACCGTGCCCCATCAGTTCATCAAAATCACCGGCACCAGTGACATGATGCAGAACCAGGGCAGCTACGAGAAATGCCGCGTCAGCAACGCGATAGACCGACCAGACGCGGAGGCCATTCCGCACTGGATTGCGGCGTTCGTGAAAAAACGCCACCAGCAGCGCCGAGGAAAGCCCAACAAGTTCCCAGCCAAGGAACAGAGTCTCAATCGTTCCTGCCAGGGAGGAGGTCACCATACCTGTCAGAAACATTGCATAGCAGAAAAAGAACCTCAGAAAACCCGGCTCACGGTGCAGATAACGGGCAGCAAAAGCGCCAATTGTTCCGCAAAGCGAGTAGCTCAGAATGACAAAGGGCACGGACAGCCGATCAAAAACACATTTCAGATGAAAATGAAAATGCTGCTGCTCGATTTCAAACCAGTGGCCCGGATCCACAGACACAAAAAACATGTTGTGGTTCAGCATCAGGATCAGAATCAGAATCGCCGGCAACAGTCCCAGCGTCACCGCCAGATGGTTGAGTCGAGTGAGCAGACGTTCTGATGGCTTTGTTGTGAGCAACGCGTAAAACGCTGTCACGGCCAGCAGCAGGAAGGGAGTTGCGATCACCAGATAACCGGCGAACTGAATGACATCGTGGATGTTCATCTCAGACGGCCTCCCCGATACAAACTGTTGCCGGTGCCAGGTGTTCGCGATTTCCCACGAACCAGTCGGCCGAACTACGGACTTTCCGCAGACTGTTTTCTGCCGGGTTCCAGACAGCGAAATGATCGCGATCCCACAAATGCACCGTCGCCGATTGCGGATCGAATGCTGCAACCTGAATCCATGAACCGTTCAGCAATGCCGCTGTCTGAGGTGTGGAATTCAGAATCCGCAGCAGTGCATCCGGAGCGGACTCCACAATGAACAGGAGTCGCATCGGTTCGTGGATTTCCACCATCTGAGCGGCCAGCCCGGGACGCAGATCACTGGCGGCCCCGGCCATGACTCCCAGCAGTGATGTCAGATTGTGGGGCAGCTTGTTGCCACAGCCGTAATACTCGTTGTCCACGGCTGAGAAGTAGTATTCCAGGCTGATTCCAGCACACACTGGAATGACCGCCTGCAGGATTTTTGCCAGGATTGCCCCGTCCGGAGTATCCTCCTGAGCGGCGTATGAAGTCAGAAATGCACGGCGGTCAAGAAACAGACCACGGCTCCAGTCGCGACTTCCAACCAGGCACAACGCAGTTGTTGCGTGGTTGTACTCCGGTCGGACCTGCGACAGATCTTCGGCTCGCCCTTCCACATGCAGCAACGCGTCTCGAGGCGAAATACGAGGAGCGGCGGTATCGAAGCGACGACAGCGTTCCTGAGCGGATCGCCCGCGGGCTTCATCGATGACCAGCTGGGCCTGCTCAAACTCGGCACGCAGAGCAATCGGCAGCCGATCCAGGTCATACCACGTAATGCTGTCATTGCACGTGTCGTGATAGCCTCCGATGAACCACGTGTCCTCCGGGATGCTCAGCCCCTGTTCCTGCATCAGACCTCGCACCCGATGGTCATTCGCCATCTGCGAAAATGCTCGGGCGTTGGGACCGCCCTGTCCGCCGCTGCAGGCACCACAGTTGTAAGCCGATTCGTGCGGGTTATTGACACTGCCGGATCCGTGCCCACAGAGAAACACAAGTCGCGAGATTCCGCGAACTGGTGTGAGCCCGGTGGACCGCATGCCGGACATCACGATGTCGGCCATTTCCTGAACTGAAAATCCCAGACCGTCCACACTGGCGGACGGCACTTCTCCGATGCGTTCAATTCGCAGTTCGGTTGCTGAAGGGATGACGATGCGTCCAGCCAGATCTCGAATCCGAGCGGAAAGCCACGGGAAGAGAATGCGAGCCACAAGCGGAATAGCCGCCAGTGATCCCAGTAGTCCGGCAAGCAGACCGCCGAGTACTGTACGTGAGCCCATTCTGGCCTGACGCGTGGCCTGTCCCAGCCCGCGTCGAGCGGCCGCCTGCCAGCGACTGATTCGAATCTGAGAATACAGCGGCTGCTCCTCCACAAAATGCTGTGGCTGCAGATTGACCGGGCACAGCTGGCGAAATCCAGCGTCGGCGATCCCACGATAACGCATGGCGATACCATAAAATCCGGCCATCCCGAACGTGCGAGCACGCGGCTCAATCTCCTCAATGTGCCTCCGCAGCGATTCTTCCCGATCGTCGATGCAGCAGTAAAACTGGAAGGGAGGTCGTTGCACAGCGTCGCCGGAACGGGTAGCCGCGACAGTCGCGGCTCCCACTTCATGCCGACGACGGGTGTGATGAACCAGTGCCGTAAGCACTTCGTCGCGATACTTTTTTTCATACGCAAGGTGAAAGACCCGGCGGCGTTCCAGCTCGTCAAAGCCAAGGATCTCCCGAAACAGAAGTTGCCATTGCGGGACGGAAAGTCGCTGCAAGTCGAGCGGATTCCAGCCGCGGATCTGTGCCACCTGAAAAATCGTAAACGCCATCTGCCGCTGCTGATCGTCTGCCGAATCAGGAGCTGAACACGAGGGTGGTAATACGGATTCTGGCAGCGTTCGTTTCAGCAGCAGCCGCACGGCAAGGTACTCCTCCAGCTCCTGGTCCGGCGTAATTGCTGGCTGTGCCGTTGACCTCCTGCGAACTTCGGAGAGCATTCCAGCCCAGCCGGGCAGTTCCAGCAGTTCCTGCTGCAGCCGCTCTGCCGCCGTCTCACCTTCCAGCCCAAGCAGCTGCAGAGATTCCAGCACAGACTGCATTGCTGTACTGCCCGCAGCCTGCAGCCGTCGCACTTCCCTGCGGAGTCCTGAACCTGCAGCCATCGGGCCATGACCTGCCGCCTGCAGGTTCAGAAACACCGCAAAGAATCCCTGCTTGCGGTCCGGCATCGACCAGTTGCTGATTCCCTGATCTAGATAGGCTGC
>JALRDR010000921.1 GCA_023262145.1 Planctomycetaceae bacterium
GATCACATCGGAGCCATCGGACTTTCTGCCGGTGGGCACCTGACTGCGTTGCTTGCAACATCAGCAGGAGTTCCGGAACTGGAAGGCAACGGCGGTAACGCACAGTTTTCCAGCCGCATTCAGGCTGCAATCCCTATGGGAGCCCAGACGGATCTGCTGTCAGAACGAGTTGGAATGGTCTCGGCAGAGCCGCAGCGAGGGGAGATCTGGCAGAGATTCCTCGGCGGCTCTCAGCGGGAGCAAACTCAGCAGTATCAACTCGCCTCTCCACTGCACCATCTGGATGCCGATGATCCACCTTGCTGGCTGATTGCCGGAGAGCGTGACGATCCATCGACGCGTGGAATCGAGTTTCGGGAGCAACTGCTGGGATTGCAGATTCCCACCGGCGTAACAGTGCTTCCCGGTGCACCACATGCATTCCTCAGTCGAACCCGGTGGTTCAATCCCATGCTGGACCAGGCACATTTTTTTCTTGACCAGCACCTGCGGGCACCGAAACGCCAGTAGTGGACGGAGCAAACTTGCCGGGCACTGCAGCAACCGCAGCAGAACAACTCTGCAGTTCAGAACGATGGGGCCAGCAGCCCTGCTGGTCCGATCCAGCTCTGACGCAATCAGCATTCCGTTGCGACACCGAACTGTCCGGACTTCCAGGCGATGCATTTGCGGATTCAGCTCTGCTGCATACACGTCCTGCATTACCAGGTTGAAACCTGATCAGCCAGCATCCCGTCGGCACTGCGTTGACAGTGCGGTTGCACAGACTTCTGGCGTCAATATGCTCCACGCCATGACGGCAACCACTCCTCATCAGCCATGATTTTCAGCGGGGGCGCAACACCTGCGGGCGGGGTGGTCGTGTCAACGGATCCAACACAAAAAAAAGCAGCAGGGGTACCTTTCTCTCAGCGACACCCCTGCTGCTCAACCGTCAACCGCAGGCGGGCCAAAGCAGGCGGTTGACTGTGGCAAATGAGGCAATTCTCATGCCACGAATCGGAGGTCTGCGAATTCCTGCGATTCCCGCGTTGACATCAGTGGCTTTCCTCAAATTGCTGCAGCAGAATGCAGCAACGAGTCGTTTTGCAGCATCGTGGAACGCCGCGAAGTGTGCTGCCGTGATCGATCTGGTGGTCTGAGAACGCAGACGATCTGCTCCATGAAAGTCTCTCAATGTCGGTCCCATCCGCAGCACATCGTGACAACAGTACAGCCGAGCTGCTTGCGCCAGCTGGTGATCTGACCTGTCTTCGGGCAGCGATCGAGAATGGCGCCAACGCGGTGTACTTCGGTCTCAACTGTGGCTTCAACGCTCGCGCTCGTGCGGGAAACTTCTCACTGGAAGAACTTCCGGCCGCTATGCGGCTGCTGCACGAACGAAGTATGCGAGGTTATCTGACACTGAACACACTGGCGTTCACTGATGAACTGGCAGAGCTGGAAACTCTGATCCGCAGAATCACCGCTGCTGGTGTCGACGCAGTGCTTGTTCAGGATCTCGGCCTCGCACGGCTGATTCGCCGCACCTCCCCGGAACTTTCGCTGCACGCATCGACCCAGATGACACTTGCTACTGCGGAAGCGATCGAAATCGCCGCCCAGCTGGGGATCGAACGCGTGGTTCTGCCTCGGGAACTCTCGCTGGAACAGATTGCTCGTATCCACTCGCAGACAGCAATCGAACTGGAAGCATTTGTCCATGGTGCACTCTGCGTTGCCTGGTCAGGGCAATGTCTCACAAGTGAGTCACTGGGTGGTCGCAGTGCAAATCGCGGTCAGTGTGCTCAGGCATGTCGTCTGCCCTACCAGATCGTCTGCGATGGGCAGCACGTGGAAACCGGCAGTCAGCAGTACCTGCTCTCTCCTCAGGACCTTGCGGCCTTCCCATTGCTTGGCGAAATGCTCCAGGCCGGGGTGCGATCATTCAAGATTGAAGGACGGCTCAAGACTCCGGAATACGTCGCAAACATCACTCGCCATTATCGTGAGGCGCTCGATCATGCAGTGGCTGACCTGCCCCTCGAGTTTCCGGCACGTCAGGTTCAGCAAATGGAGCAGTCCTTTTCGCGAGGCTTTTCCACCGGCTGGCTGCGGGGACATGATCACAAGGCACTTGTGCCCGCCACAAGCAGCTCCAAACGCGGTGTTCTGCTTGGTGAAGTAGTGCAGGTTCTGGAGGATTCTGTCGTTGTGCAACTGCAGTATTGCATTCGTGCCGGCGATGGCGTCGTCTTCGACGGTGATCGCTACCGCGGCACTGAACAGGGCGGCCGAGTCTTTCACGTCCGCAAGGATGGTGTTCTGCAGCATGAACAGGTTGACAGCGGTACCGTTGAACTCAGCTTTGACAATCGGGCAATTCAGCTGCAGCAGATTACGCCAGGACAGCAGGTCTGGAAGACAGACGACCCGCGTCTGAACGAAGAACTGCGTCGCACATTTACAAGTCCGGATCCAATCCGCCGTGTGGCACTGCATCTGCAGGTTACTGCTGCTGCCGGCAGGCATCTGCACATCGTCGGCAGGGCAGAAAACGGCTGCCATTGCGAAGTCCGTTCAGAGCAGACTCTGGAACACGCACACAAACACCCATTGACTGCCGATTCTCTGCAGGAACAGCTCGGACGACTCGGCGGAACCCTGTTTCAGCTGAGTACTCTGCAGGCGGAAATCAGCGGAGCCCCTATGGTTCCCCTTAGTGTGCTTGGGAAGCTGCGACGAGAAATGCTGCTGCAACTCTGTAATTCGCTGCCCGTAAAGAGCAAGCCGCTGACCGAATCGAACCAGCTGCAAATACTCCGGAACGAGATTCGGACTGCATTGCCGGCAGCAGCGTCAGCAGCATCACCACCGGCGGTGCAGTTGAGCATCCTCTGCCGCACGCTGCCCCAGCTGGAAGCCGCAATCTCCTGTCGTGCCGATCGTCTGATTGCGGACTTCCAGGATCTCCGCGAATACCGACAGGCAGTGCAACTTGCTGCCGCCGCTGCAATTCCGCTTGCTGTCGCGACCACGCGGATCATCAAGCCAGGAGAACACGGACTCCTGTCAATGATCCGGAAAGCGGAACCCGCAGAAGTCCTGGTGCGAAACCTGAGCAGTCTGCGGTTCTTCCATGAAGCCGGCATTGCAACATCGGGCGACTACTCGCTGAATGTCACCAACGAACTGACCGCCGGTTTTCTGATCCAGCAGGGACTGCAGTGGCTGACGCCGTCCTACGACCTGAATCGGGATCAGTTGCTGCAGCTGGTTGTCAATGTGCCAGCGGAATGGATCGAAGTGGTGATTCACCAGCACATGCCAATGTTTCACATGGAACACTGTGTCTTTTGTGCCATGCTGTCTCCCGGCACCGATCACACGAACTGCGGTCGGCCCTGCGATACACATCAGGTCGAGCTGCGCGACCCAACCGACATGGATCATCCGCTTGTCGCCGATATTGGATGTCGAAATACACTCTTCAATATGACCCCGCAAAGTTCCGCTGAAATCGTCCCGCAGTTGCTGCAACAGGGAGTGCGACGGTTTCGGGTCGAATTGCTGCGGCAGAATCCCGCTGAGATTCCTGACCTGATCCGCATCTATCGGGAACTTCTGCAGGGGAGCCGAGACGGCCGCTCCGTCTGGCGGCAGCTGAACGCGATGAATCAGGTCGGGGTGACTCGCGGCACTCTGGAAGACAAACGCAACCCACTGGCTATTCTGTAGCAACAAGGCACATGCGGGCTCGCTGGCACTTCAGCACGAGGCTGCCTGGATAACTCGCTGCCGCACCTACCTGGCCACATCTGCATCGACGCCCGGCGGCAGACGCGGCGGTTTCAGGCCGATTCAGCATGGCATTCCTGTTTGCCGGCATTCGCACTCCGGGAAGACCCGGATACACTCGACTGCTGCAGTAACTCCCGATTCATCTGTTCCAGTCGCTGAATATGGTCGCTCATACTGGCCATTCGACTGTTCAGCTGTTGCGTGCTTTGCTCGATTCCTCCGGTGACCAGATTGATCACTCCCAGAAAGAGCAGCATCTGTGACACCATCGTCACGAGCCATCCAGTGGGCGTGAAATCAGGGTGCCCACCAAAGTGTCCGTAGACGACGATACAACCGCCGGCAGTCAGCCCAAGTACGCCGATGTACGCAAGTGTCTGTCCAATTATTGACGTCATGATCCCTCCCCTGCCCGGCATCGCCGAATTTGACTCGGAGGTTGCGGCGACGGCAATGACCGACTTTGGCTGCACTTGCAGCGGGGCGGTCCTGCCAGCGAATTGCACGCCCTCATGCTCCATCCGCAGAATTCTCAAGGGCTGCTCATCCTCAGCAGCACAGCCGTCATCCGGCAGTTCCGAAACTGCATCGGAATCGTCCATCCATTCAGAGACTGCATGCGGAAGCGACTTGTCGCCTGCGTTGTCCTCGCAGGTTTCACCAGCATCCGATGATGCTCCTGACGGTGCCGCATCACGGAGTTGTTGCTCAAGCATTTGGCGGTGGCAAGCCAGCTCAGAAACTGCCGGCTCTGGCTCCTCATTGCCCACATGTTCCCGTCCAATGGATGCAGCGTCAGTGTCGTTCAGCAGTATTTCCGCAGCTGCCGCATCGCATGCAGCATCAGACGCAGACTGCTGTTGTTCGTCTGCAGAACCCGTAGCGGAAGCGACGTCTGCAGACTCTGACAATCGATCGGTGAAATCACTGCTCCCGATTGGGTCCCGCGATGCCGGGGAGTCCGCCCCCGCGTCGCAGTCTCCATCATCCGCCAGGTGGCGAATTGCGTTCTCCACCACATCGACTGCCTGTGGCTGAATACCCGGAGGCAGTTCTGTGTATTCGGCTGTCTCCGTGAACTCGGTGGTCAGGGAGTGTTCTGATCCATTCGTCTCCGCTTCCGCGGTCGTCAGCGCAGACTCCAACTCTGCGGAATCGCCGCCGGCCTGATCAAGTGTCAGCTCACCGCTCTGGAACATCAGATCCAGAGCATCGTTGAGCGCATCGTCGTAAGTCAGCTGAACAGACGACGGGGCAACCTGGTCTGCTGCAGCAGAATCAGCTGCGGCTGCAGCGTCTGCCTCAGCAATCTGACGCTGGTCAGCAATCTGACGCTGGTCGTCAGCAGAGGCAGCTCCGGACCAGGAATGATCCTTAACAGCCGCCGCACTGATCACTGAATCAGTCGTGGTAATCGTGGACTGACCACTCCTGAAGATCTCCGCAGGCAGGGGCGGAATCGTTCGGATGATGGATGCAGCAGTGACTGGAACTCGGGAAGCCTGAGCGGGTGGCACTGGCAGGTTCGGATCAAACCCGGTGGCAGCATCAGTCGACTGTACATTCGCTGTGGCGAGCGGTGAATCTTTCCCGAAAGCAGCCGGTATCTGTGGATCCCAGTTCAGCCCGCGCGCTTCAGCGACAGCCTGCCGTTCTGTATCAGCAGCGGAGCCAGCCGCATTGATCCGATCGAAAAGGTCCGTGGACTGCCATTTTTCGAGAATCTCCCGCGCGCGACGAATCGCCTGAGACTGACTGGAAACTGCCTCCACATTCCCGCCGCAAAACGGACATGTGGCTGGAGCTTTCTCGCCGGACTCAACTCGCACTTCTCTTGAACAACGACGACACCACATGACGAAGGGATCCCTTACCCCTGACATTCGATTTAGCTGTGTTGTAATGGTGGAGCCGAAAATTCCTCAAGATCAGTTCTGCACTGGTGATAATGCCGTTGAGGCTTACTCTTCTGGTTCCTCAGTGGAGGCTGCCGTAGCCGCAGACGGCTCCCCCAAAGGTGGCAGGATCCAGATTTCGTCATAATCAAACGGCTGTTCCGCACGATAGCCCTCGTGACGAATCAATTCGAGAATCGCCAGAAAGATGCCCACAATGCGAGCCTGCAGCTTTTCATTCTGAAAGAAGGAGCTGAAGGTCACACGTCCCTCTTCACTGATTCGTGTTCGAATCCGCTCCTGATGCACCGACATGGGTGTTTCGTCCATGCGTACCGCGATGGTCTTCTGCACATCCGGCATGCGGATGATTCTGGCAAGAGCGCTCACGAGGTCCCAGAGTTCCACTTCCCGGACTCGTGTCGCAATCTGCGGGCGTTCTGCAGGCGGTCGGGTCGGCGAAAGCCGCGGATAACGCTCCATCCACTCAGCAGCACGCAGATCCAGCTGCCGCGCAGCCTGCTTGTACTGCCGATATTCCAGCAATCGAGCGACCAGGTCGTCCCCCTGCTCTTCCGCCTCATCTTCCGCAGACTGAACTTCCTCCACTTTCGGCAGAACTTCGCGGCTCTTGATTTCCAGTAGAGTACTTCCCACGACCACAAAGTCCCCGATCATCTCATAGTCCACCATTTCAAGGACATCGAGGTATTCGAGGAAGTGGCTGGTGACTTCGGAAAGCCGCAGGTTGCAGATGTCGACCTCATGACGCCTCACGAGGTACAACAGCAGATCCAGAGGCCCACCGAAGAGTTCTGTTGAAACGCGGTATTCTGCCAGACTCATGGGAATTCCAATTTGGTCATCCGTTGTTCGATTTCGCACTTTTCTGCCGCAGCAGCCTGCTCTGAAGCAAAAAATGCCATGTCTCATTGGCCATGCCGCCTGCAATGCGGAACGGCAAAACTTCAGTCCAAATCAAATACAACGCAAATTGATGGAAAGAATCGTCCAGAGGGTCGTTAAGACTGGACCAAAACCGCTGTATTCAAAGAATTAAGGGGCAATCCCGGACCAGTACCTCACGACTGTTCTACGGCAGGCTGAGCATCTTCAGGATGCCTGCATCCGTCAATGTCAGAAATCGGTAGTGAAAGTCTCCGCCATGGCGATCGAATTTGAGTGCCCATCCTGTTCCACCACCATTCGCGTCCCCGATTCCTACAGCGGCAAACGCGGTCGCTGCCCGGGCTGCAACAAGGCCCTGCAGATTCCGCAGATTCCTGTGCCACAGGCACCGCAACAGCAGTCCGCTGCAGTACCGCCCATTGCAGTGCCGCCCGCTGCAACTGTACCAGTCGCTGCCCCTGTCTCAGCTGCACAGCCGACACCAGCCGCTGCGCCAGCAGTTTCAGCAGCAAGCCCGCTCGCGGGTGGTGCCGACATGGCCAGTTCGGCAGCTGTCCCGGCCGATACCATTCCGCAGATCAACGTTCCGCAGACCTCCCCAATCACCCCTGCTGCAGTCACTGGGAACCGCCGTGGCAGACGTCGCCGGCGACCTTCCCGGGCGCTTGTGATCGGGATGCCCGTTGCCGGATTTCTGCTCCTGCTGGTAATTATCTTCATCAGCGTGACCGACAATCTGTCCGGCATCCAGGGAACGCTGACCGGCAGGCTGCTGGAACAGAAAAGTCTGCCCGAAACTCTGATTCCGTGGGCTGACACAGGACTGTCGGAGGGCGATCGTGAAACTCTGAAGAAGGCACTGACGGATCGCCCGGAAGTTCTTTCCAGCGAAGCAATGGCCTGTCGTCTGATTGGCGACAATGATGGAATCCGCGTGAAACTTACTGCCGCCGCCGGCCATCAGTGGTGTGCAGTGGATGCGGTCACCGGCGGAGGTAGTTCGCTGGGATTATGGCTGCGGCAGAACCGACAGACGCTCACAGCACTGCGCCGCAAGGAACTGCTCGCGGCCCTGCAACAGTATTGCAGTGATAAGATCGCACAGACTGCAGGGGAACAGATTGTGATCAATGCCGTCCAGGTGCGGGATGAGGTCGCAATGAACGCCGCAGTGAATGTGCTGGGCTATGCCGTACTTGGGACAGCCGGAAACAATTCACGACGCCCTGTCCAGGAAGATACTCAGGGTACACTCTACTTCTGTGTTCCTCGAGGCGCTACGTCCATGACAATCAATGGACGCACATCGCCAACAACCGGACTGCTCTTTGCTGGCTCCTACACAGTACAGCTGAATCCGTCCGCCGAAACATCCGTGCCTGCAGCAGACGAAATGGATGTCGACAAAATGGAAATGCAGGAAGAAACTGCCGAGGACACTGAAGGCATGTCCGCCGAACCGCAGATGATGATGCAGTAGCCAGTCTGATCCTGCACGTTACTCACTGAGTTTCTGGGGACGACAGAGTCGCCGGGACTCATTCGCAACTCGACCGCATTTCGTGCAGATCGCGCAGGGACTGGTGACCAGTGACTTAAAACGCTGAAAGTCACTCTTGAGCAGCTTCTTCATTTCGCAAAGAGTCTTCGCCATTTCCCTCGTCCGAAAAAATGGGGCTGAGCCGCCCCGAGGTAACTTCAGAATTCCCCGATGACATTGCCATCTGCACGCTGACCAAGATTTCGCCAGACGGAAAGGTCAATGCTTTCTGTAATTGATCGTGTGGAACCGTCTGCCATCAGAACCTGTACAATTCCGGTGTGCCAGCTGCGCGATGTGACTGCAGCATACGTCGGCCCATTGCATGACTTGTCTTCCCGACACGATGTAAAATCGCCATCCAGTACACGGACTCCACCAGCGATCTGCACCTGGCTGTTCGGGGGCAGCGTGACTGTGAATCCCGTCTGATGCACTCGTCCATCAACCCATTCGGTATGGCCGGTGTCTGCCTTGGTACTCCCGCCAGCGGCTATCAACGCCGCAACCTCCGCTGCCGACGCTGGGATGGATGCTGTTCCCATACCGCCATCTCTGTTGTAAGGCGTGAACGCCCGCACCTCTGCAAAATGCAGGGTATTGCTGAGACCATCGGTGAAGTCACGGGGGCGAAATGCCACGTTGGGTGCAAAAGCGCCATCGCCCGCTTTGAGAGTTGCGTTGTCCCAGACCTGCCACGTACCGCCGTTGAAGCCGTAGGAAACAGGATAGTGCACCGCCTGCCCACCGCTTTGCCGGCTGCGATCATTCGGATCACTCGCGCACAACAGTGTCGGAATCTTCATCGGTGCAATCCCGATATTGATCGGGTCCTCATAACTGCGCGTTAGATCGGCGGAGTTATACAGATTGCTCTGCTCGAGAAATGGCAGAATGCGGGCCTGAACTGACCATTCACCACCTCCTGTATTCACCCCGGTGGCGATATCCGAAGCCATCGAAAAAGGAAATCGCCCGTGAACATCAAGGTAGTTGTGCAGCGCCAGCCCCAGTTGACGCAAATTGTTCTTGCAACTGGTTCGTCTGGCCGCTTCGCGCGCCTGCTGGACAGCCGGTAACAACAATGAGACAAGAATTGCGATGATGGCGATCACCACGAGCAATTCGATTAATGTGAACCCGCGTTCGCGTACAGGTAGGCGAGATTGCATCTCAGAACTTTTCATTGGAGTAGTTTGCGGTGAGTTGAGACCTTGATTCCAGAAATCCCGAAATCAAGTGGCAAAACGCTGTGATTTTTCCCTTGAAGACCGCCTTTCAGACGCCCGGACAGATGCTTAAAGCTGAGATCAGCAATATGACATTGAGACTCAGTCTCAACATAATAGTGAAAGCAACATCTCCTGACAATGGACTAAGAGGCAGATTCTCATCCTCAGCGAAACACATTTGCCCTGATCTGCAGCTCATCACAACCTGAACTGCGATGGTCCCGTTCCTCCGGGAATCTCGAAAGCAGAGTTCCACTGGTAGAGATTGCCGGTTCCTGCTACATCAGTGACGCTGACAATACTGCCGAAGAGCCGCCATGGATGGCGGCAGCAGAGCACATCCAGCCAGCAACGTGTGCACGGAGGACAGACTGTTGCGAGAAGAATTCCTGACATTCTCCCGACCACTGATTGGTCAGGAAGAGATTGACGAAGTTGTGTCGGCTATGCAGTCGGGATGGCTCACCACCGGTCCACGCACGCGGCAGTTCGAGCAGAACTTCTGCGAGGCATTTTCTGCCCCTGCAGCGCTGGCCCTGAATTCGTGCACAGCCGGACTGCATCTTGCACTGAAAGTCTGTGGTGTCGGCCCAGGTGATGAAGTCATTACCACCCCAATGACTTTTGCCGCATCCGTCAATGTGATTGAACACGTCGGTGCCACACCAGTGCTGGTGGATGTGGAGCCGGATACGCTGAACATTGACCCAGCAGCAGTCGAGCGTTCGATCACTCCACGAACTCGAGCGATCATAGCGGTCCACTACGCGGGCCATCCGGTTGAACTCGACCAACTGCGTGCTCTGGCTGAAGAGCACCAGATTCACCTGATTGAAGATGCTGCTCACGCTACCGGTGCCACATACAATGGGATTGCTGTTGGCAGCGGCAGCAATCTCGCAGCCTTCAGCTTCTATGCAACGAAGAACCTGACGACCGGCGAAGGGGGAATGCTGACAGGTTCAGCAGACATGCTGGACCAGGCCCGGCAGCTGAGCCTGCATGGAATGAGTCGTGAAGCATGGAGTCGCTACTCAGCCGGTGGCAAATGGGCCTACGACATCTCCGCGCCGGGCTTCAAATACAACATGACTGACATTCAGGCGGCAATCGGTCTGCATCAGCTGCAACGATTTCCGGCGATGCAGGCACGCCGGCGACAGATTGTGGAGAAGTACAATGCTGCATTTGCCGGAGATCCTGCATTTCAGGTACCCACGACACGGCCTCATGTCGACAACGCATGGCATTTGTATGTCCTCAGACTGCGTGAATCTGAACTCAGCATTGATCGCAATCAGTTCATTGAAGAATTGACGGAGCGACGGATTGGCACCTCGGTGCACTTTATCCCCATCCATCTGCACTCGTTCTACCACAATCGCTACGGGTTGCGGCCGGAGCAGTTTCCCATTGCCGATGCAGCGTTTCGGAGTATGATCAGCCTGCCCCTGACCCCTGCACTGAGCGATCAGGATGTCGCGGATGTCATTGAGGCGACGCTGGAGATCCGAGCTGCTTACAGAAGACGTCTCAGGGCCGCCTGAAATCGTTCTTCTCATTCGTTGAACCAGAACCACTCAGCCTGCAACCATGCGGAAACGCGAACTGATCCTGCTGCTGCTGCTCACCGCAGTGACGTGCGTTACCGTCTGGCGCGTCCTCGATCCGCCAGCCGGTTTCGCAGTGGACCCAGCGACTCTGATTACTCAGGATGCCCCGATCTTTCAGCTGCTTGACCAGAATAATCGCCCGGCTGGAATTCGCGGTTACCTCGGACGACACAGAATCCTCGTGGCATTCTTCAATGGCGCAGGCGGACCCGATGGTGATTCGGTAATGCTGCGGCTCAGGGAAGTTGCTGCCGCACTGAAAGCGAACGGAGTGAGAGTACTGGCAATCTCCACACCACTGGCACCGGATGTAAAGGCTCAGTGTCTGAGCTATCCGTTTCCCGTACTGCGAGACACCATTGCGGGACAGCCACAATCCACCTGTGTGCAATGGGGTGTCTGTGAAGAGACGACAGATCCGCAGCGACCTCCGCAGCTGCGACCGGCCCTGTTTCTGATCGATCGACGTGGTCTGGTGAATTCCGACGGAATCAGACCGAGGGCTGTCGACAATCCGCTGCTGACAATCAACAGCCTGCTCTGAACGCCGCAGAACATCTCTGCAAAGCGACCTTTCGCAAGGCGGCGTTCAGACCCACTGCAATTCCGCCGGAAGCAGGTCCATCCGGTCCAGGTTGCCGCCGGAGAGAATTGCCACCACTCGCCGCCCCGCAAAGATGTGCGCATGCTCCTGCAGCGCAGCCAGCGAAACCACTCCCGATGGCTCCGCAATCAAACGAGCAGCCCGCGCGACTGTCGTCACCGACTCCTGTATACACTGCTCACTCACGCAGAGAATATCTTCCACGTAGCGTTGAATGATCGGAAATGTCAGGTCACCCACGCTGGTACGAAGCCCATCTGCAATGCTGTCCGTCCGCAGGACCGGTTCGATGTGCCCGCTGCGGAAGCTGCGATACGCATCATCAGCCAGCTGTGGCTCCGCAGCATAGACTTTAACATCGGGTCGCATGGACTGGACAGCAAGCAATGTCCCTGCCAGCAGACCACCGCCACCGACAGGAACAATCAGAGTATCGAGGTCCGGGGCCTGGCGGAGAATTTCTACGGCGACTGTCCCCTGCCCTGCGATCACGTCCGGATGATCAAAGGGATGAATGAAAACCGCGCCGGTCTGTTCCTGCACACGTTGAGCAGCCAGAGCACGATCTTCCCCGCGAGGGCCGCAAAGAATGGGCTCCACCCCCAGCCTGCGGACCGCGTTCAGCTTGATGCCGGCAGAGTTCTGAGGCATGACAATATGCGCGGCGATTCCCCGCTGCTGTGCTGCCCACGCCAGTGCTGCTGCATGATTTCCTGACGAATGTGTGACGACACCACGAGCAGCCTGCTCGGGATCAAGCTTCATGACAGCATTACAGGCCCCTCGCGCCTTGAAGGCGAACCCACGCTGCTGATTCTCACACTTCACCCGGACACTCAAGGCAGAATTGCCGGGAAACTCGTTGAGCTCCGTAACTGAAGTGCAGAATACCCAAGGCTGAATTCGCTGTGCGGCCGCCTCAATGTCAGCCCAGTCTACCGCAAAGTTCTGCATCCCGATCCCTTTGCTGATCCGCCGGAAAACTCACCGTGACCAGTTGAACTCGCGATTCAGCATGACTGTTCAGCATTCTTGTGCAGGAGCGATTATTCCAGATCAAATCTGGGAGCACTGAAGTCTTCGTCTGATTCAGACTGCTGGGCTGGCTCCGGTCGGTCCGCCGGTTCTTCCGACCAGTCGGACTCGGATGCAGATGACGGCGAGTTGTAAGAAAACGAGCGCGCAGAATTCAAGCCGGCCGCCCGCTCCGCATCATTGGTAACATTGCGGAATTCTTCCTGGAAGCCTGCCACACCCTTCTTCAGCTCAGCAAGACTCTTGCCCATGTTACGGGCCACGTCAGGAAGTCGCTTGCCAAACAACAGCAGAGCAACAATCCCGACGATCAGCATTTCTGCTGTTCCAACTCCGGGCAGCAAACCCATGTTCGGTTCCCCCGTCCATCTGTTCTGCGGCAACGTGTTGTCGCCGTCGCTTTAAAAAAAGCCGATCCGGGTGTCCCCAGCCGGATATGGATGCCTCATAACACTCAGCCAACTGACAGCCCGTCGAACGCCATCGATCGCCGAAACGTGGTCTGAGGATCTGTTCTGACCCGTTGCGCCGCAATTGGCAACGCTTCACCGACAGATGCCTGAACTGGCGAACAAGCAAGAACTCGCGGTCATCAGAGACAGATGCGGTTGCCATCACCCGAACTGACAAACAGTCCCATCCGGATCAATGGGCCTCCAGCCTGCAGCAAAAGTGACTGAGACCAGTAACTGCCGGCGGCTGGCCCTGAGTGAGTCGTCGTTACGAAGAAAGGCCACCGTGACAGGCCGATTCACAGTCGTGTCGCTGTCTCCCAGGAAAAACGGGAGTTGCCCATCCCCCCCAGAGAGATCGTCCGGCAATGATTGCCTTTCTGAACACGAACAGAAACATTCCTGTCCTGCCGTTCAGCAGGCACACCGTGCCGACGATTTCAGACCACACAGCGAACCTTATGACAGATCACGATCTGCATCGGATTCGCCGTCTTTCATTCCCTTCTTGAATTCCGTCAGACTCATTCCCAGCGAACGCATGGTTCCCGGCAGACGGTTACCAAAGAGAAGCAGACCAATGAACAGCACAATTGCCATTTCCATCCAGCCGGGAACCCAGGCCAG
This sequence comes from Planctomycetaceae bacterium, assembly GCA_023262145.1. GTDB lineage: Bacteria > Planctomycetota > Planctomycetia > Planctomycetales > Planctomycetaceae > SXXK01. Next base: position 13,688 of record JALRDR010000921.1, read on the forward strand.
CACCGGAAGACGGGTGAGTTGTGAGATAAGTGGGAGCATAGGTTGACCATTCACTGAATAAAGCAACACCGGAGCGTCAGTACCACCGAATTCTAACCCTCAACCGGCTGAAGTCACAGTCTGAGCACATTTTTTCGTCAGACCGTCGCTTGTGGGAGCACAAAAACGGAATTTCGTGCCTTTCCGCCATTTCTGCAGCCATCCCACCAGATTCCCGGCAGAGCCGCCGCTATCAGTCGCCTGCTGATTGCGACAAGAGGCAGCCCGAAATTCTTACGATTTCTCTTCCAGAATTCTGGGGACCAGAAAAAACTGCCCGTCAGTATTGCAGGCATTGCTGAGCGCCGCCTCCCGCGGAAGGGATTCCCGAACTTCGTCCTCACGGAACACATTCTGACGCGGAACAGGATGCGGGAGCGGATCTGTGTCCGTCACGTCTACTTCCTCCAGTAGTCGCACATAATCCAGGATCTTTCCCAGATGGGTCTGGCAGTCCGCCAGATCACTCTCATCCAGAGAGAGTCGTGCCAGGGCGGCAACTTTGTTCACTTCACTGATTTCCATGACACGAATTCCATTCACCGCCTGATCTGAGTCAACGCGGGTTGCGACAAGTGGTCACGCGAACAATGGTCATGCAACCAAAGGCCAGCCGCGCCCGCAAAGCGTATCCTAAACGGATCACCTCTGCACACAAGGACGGAGGGCCACTCTGAGCAAATCCTCAGTTCTGCGTTTTCTCGGAAAGATGGATTCGCCACAGTTTCTGCCAACGGCCTTCGCTGCCCACCAGCAGAGTGTTTTCTGTTTCAAAACACACAGTCTCCCCCTGTCGACGCAGCGGCAGAGTCAGCACACTGCTCTGCTGCTGAATGACCTCACACCATGACTGCCCGGGCTGCCGGTCGTACAGTACACCACTGATCGGATTCACCACCGCCAGCCGCTGCCCACTCTGGCTGATATCC
>JALRDR010001046.1 GCA_023262145.1 Planctomycetaceae bacterium
CGGGGCAGGACGCTGCCGCACTCCGCCCGACTGTGCTGCTCGCACTCGCACTCCAGCATGCCGATGGGCAGCAGCGTGCAGTGCTGCAGCAGATGCTGACGGAACCGCAGGCTGTCGGGGATGCTCAGCAAAGATCGGCCGAACTGCGTCGACTGTTTGAGGAACTGGATATCTTTGAGCGAGCCGAAGTACTGGTCGAACGCTCCCGCGAGCGAGCGGAGGGTATTCTGGAGAAGATTGACGATGTGAGCATTCGCGATTTGCTGCGATTCTTCACAGAGACGATCCTGGCCCCGGACTTGCCACCGACAATGCTGGAAGCAAACCCGGAAATCCTTGTGCAGCTGAATACAGCCGCCAATGGCAGCAGCAGCCTGCTCCCCATCATCGGTTGAAGTCACTTCCCACACCGCAGTTGCTCAATGTGCGAACACTGCGGCAGGCCGCTGATTGTGGTGTGCTGTGCAGAATTCCCCGCGGGTCGGCCCCTGAGGACTACAGGCGGCTTCAGCAGTCTGCCGTATTTCTTCCTGGGCGTTCCGCAGAGTGGCGGGATTTGCAAGCGATTTGCGTGACCGGATCTTCGTCTCATAACCTCCTGATTCGGCCTGCCGTCGATTGATGTCTTCCGGAGCTTCCAGGTTCGCGGTGGTTTTTTGGGCAATGCGGCGGACGAATTTCAGGGGCGGGAGGTGACACAACAACTGCAGACCTGGGCGTTCTTCCTTCGCCCGATTCCTTGCTGCACGGTAGTCACGCTGTGGGAGCCCGGGCGTACATGCTGCCGGAAGCGATTCAATCAACCGCACAGCCGATTCTGACAAACAACGTTTTCCAAAGTGACACGACGGCAGCACGAACTGTACGCATTCGAAATCAGTTCAGCAGGCCGGAAGCCGGCCAGACCGGATGAGAAATCCGGCTGGCAGGATCGTCTTCGGAAGCTATGCGAATCCTGCACCTCAGGTCAGCAGGCCTTCAATCGGATGTGACGCAGGATCGGCGATGGGCATTTCCCGGCCGTCAACCATCACACTGCCGGTTGAGTCTACTCCCACAGCCTGCAGATAGGTGTGGAACAGATTGCCATGATCCACCTGCTCATCAGTGACTTCCGTACCCTTGTCATTGGTGACTCCGTACGCAGCTCCGCGAGGTGCTCGACAGCCGGCCATACAGACTGACCAGGCATTGGACCAGTGGTCACGACCGTAGTAGCGGTTGATGGTCGGAGTGCGTCCGAATTCGCTGAGTACAACAATCAGCGTGCTGTCCAGCATGCCACGATCCGCCAGGTCGGCAACAAAAGTTGCAAAGGCCAGATCGAACTCTCCCAGCTGTTCAATGTGAAAGTTGAAGTTCTCATTGTGCGTGTCGTAGTTGGAGTGTGATACCTGGACAAAAGAAACGCCGTTCTCCAGCAGGCGTCTGGCCAGCAGGCAGTGTCGGCCAAGGTCATTCACTCCGTATCGCTCGGTGTCCGCGGCTGATTCCTTCGTAACGTCAAAGACGTCTCTGCGGCTCATAAGCTTTTCAGCCTGATCGAAGGAATACGTGAACGCTTCGGTCACTGCGGTACGCCGACGATTCAGGAAACGTTCGTTGACCCGACGGCGAATATCCTGACGCGAGAGATCTGAGTCGGCGGACAACTGTTCGGGAAGAGTTGTGTTTGGCGGGGGATTGCCGTTGCCGAGCTGTACACTTGAGTAGCGCGGGCCAAGCCATGCGGAATCATTGCCACGACCACCACTGCCGCCCGGTGTAATGACGATATGCCCGGGAAGTGCGCTGTCTTCCGGAGTCAGTGTGCGGGCTGCGACAGCACCAATTTCAGGGAACTGCAGAGCCGGATTCTGTTTTCGTCCTGTGAGCATCATGTAACGACCCTTGCCGTGGTCATTTTCTGACGTATTCACACCACGGATCAGAGCCAGGTGATGCATTTGCTGAGCTGTATTCGGAAGCAGTTCACAAATCTGAATTCCCGGTACCGATGTCGGAATGGCGAGGAACGGTCCACCTGTCTCCGTACCCGGTTTGGGATCCCAGCTTTCCAGCTGACTCAGCCCACCGTGCATGTTGAAGACAACGATTCGCTTTTGCTGCGACGCCATTGCCGCACTGATATGGGGACTGGTAAAGATTCCCATGCCGCCGGCAACTGCTCCGGCACCGGCAGTCAGAGAGCCAAGAAAACTACGACGGGCCAGTTGGTGGGAGGCGGATCCGCAGGGATATCGAAGCGACATGATTCGGACCTTTCGGTGTGGGAAAATCTGTGAGCCGTTTCAGGGAGTTCAGCGATTGAAGCGAAATTCTGCACTGGAAATCAGTGCCCAGACCAGTTCCTGAGCCGCTTCACGGCGATCTGTGCGCTGCTGCAGAATCTGCTCAACCTCGTTGACTTCTTCCGTACTGGGCAGACGTGTCAATATGCCCAGGTACAAAGCTTCAGCTGCGTGCTGTGCGGACTCAGCGGCAATGATTCGCTGGGTCGTGTTATCTCCGGCCGGTGCAACCCATGAGTTGATTGCGGAGCCGTTGCTGGTAAACAACGCCTGGTCTGCACTGGCGAAGAAATCGCCCTGGGGCTGTCCCGGACCTGCACCGTAAAGAGTGATGAACTGATTTCTGTTGCTCTGCAGCTTGTCCCACGTCTGCTGTTCGATCAACTGTGCGCGAGTGGCGACAGCAGCAGCATCCCGAAGCTGCTCCTCGGATAAAGGGCTGTCCTTATCCAGAGTTGCAATCACGCCCGCCTGGGTGCGTTCGTAGACTCCGGTGACCTGTAGAATTGACCAGCAGAGCTGTTCAGGAGAGAGCGGACGCAGATTTGAAAGCTGAAAGTGTGCTGAGAGCTGATCCGGGAGTTCATTGGTATGCTGGGTGTGTTGCGTTTGCGCGGCGGTGAACGCAGCTCGTACTTCTGCATTCTTCGTCTGCAGTTCCGCCAGTCTGGACCGGCTTGACTGGAGTGTCGTTGCTGCAGTCTGCATCAACGACTGGGCAGCCTTCCCGTCAACTGCAACCTGATCGGACTGAGATTTCAGTTGCTCCACCCTGCTGCTTAGTTCCTGCTGCTGTACCTGTGCAGACTGGAGGCGTTGGGCAAGGCGTGTGTTCAGTTCTGTAAGCTCTGTGGTGGATGTAAGCAGCCCGGCTGCTTTCTGAGCTGCTGCCAGCGATTCAGCAAGTCGTTCACCGGAAATCCTGGTATTCCGCAGTTGCTGCTGGATGACGGTCATCTGTGCCTGCAGAGTCTGTTGCTGTTCCTGCAATGCTGCCAGCCGGTCGCGGGCTGTCGCCAGTTGCTGTTCATTGGCAGTGACCATGTCAGCGGCCGCGGCAAGTTCGGCAGCCAGCACCTGGATCTGCGACTGGAATTCGGCGATCTGTGATTGTGTACGACTCCCGGCCGTCAGTTCCTGCAGCAGTTGCCCCTGCCGCTGCAGGCTGCTGATACGGAATTGCAGTTGCTGCCAGTCAAGTCTTGCGGAGACTGACCGGGATTCGGTTTCGAGCATCTTTTGCAGAAGTGGAGCAGAACCGGCTGCGGCATTCTGCAGAGCAACAACGGACTCCTGCAGTGCTGTTTCGAGGGGGGCCGCAGTTTCCTGTTTTTGTGTCAGAGTGTTCCGGAGCGGTTCGGCTGCAGAGGTCGTTGTCTGCAGTCGCTGCTGGAGCGATTCCAGTGCCGGCGGTAATTCCTGTTCCGTTGTGGTTTCCAGAGCCCGCTGCAGTGCTGCCGCAGCTTCCTGCAGACTGCTCTGCAGCTGCTCATTCTTCTGCAGTGCAGCATTCGCAGCATTGACCTCAGTAACCGCCTTCTGATGCTTGTCGGCTGCCGCGACCACAGCGGCGCGGGCCTTATCCTGAGTTGCTGCGAGGGGAATCAGTTCGGTCTCTGCCAGGTCAAACTGCTCGTCCGCCTGACTTCTTTGTTCGCTGAGCTGACGGAGTTGCTCTGCAGCCAGCTCTTTCTGTTGCTGGTTTTCGGCAAGCAGTTCTGTATTTGCCAGCCCTCGACTTTGCATTTCAGCGGGTAGTTCAAATGGTCGCTGGTATGGTTCGCTTAATGCGATCTCCCGCAGCAGCATGCGGATGTCAAATCCTGATGCCGCAAACCGCTGTCCAAGCTCTTCCAGCAGACCGGGACTGGGGCTGTGATTGTCAGGATGCAGCATGTCCAGCGGATGGACGAGGCCGCGGCCGAACATCAGCGACCAGATACGATTAACTGCATTGCGGTTAAACTGCGAACTTGTGCCATCGGTGGCCGTCGCAGCCAGCCACTCTCGGCGGTGTACCACAGGAACGGAACGAACCCCATCTGCGGGGGCAACCTTGTACTGGTCGGCTGGCAGCGCAAATGGCTCAATCAGGGTTTTGCCGCCCGGGATTCGGGCACCCGTCCGATGTGGACTTCCGGCAGCGAAGACACTTTCAAAGGTAATGTCACTGCCTGCCTGATCGCGCAGCAGCGTAATCTCGCTCTTGTCAACTTTGCGTGTGAACGTCGCGATCGAAGATGAGATCGCCAGCAGTCCCTGGTAATCCTGCTGCAGGAAGTCAGAGACCAGTGGTGAGTCATGGCACTGAGCGCATTGCAGGTCCTGCCCAAAAAAGATGCGTCCTATGTCGCGGGCGAGCGTATGCGGTTCTGCTTCACGGTTGAGGATAAATGCTGCCGCCGGACGTCCTTCACCCGGTTCACCGTCCGCCATGAGCAGTTCCTGAACCAGAGTCGACCAGGGTTTATTTGTTCGCATGGATGCATTCAGCCAGTTCACCCAGTCCGTTTCGGGGACGTGTCCGGCAGCTCTGCGTTCCATCAGCATCACACTCAATTGCTCAGCGAGATGACGATGATGGGCAGGAGAATTCAGCAGACGATCGATCAGTTGTTCACGGCGCGCGGGCGAAGAGTCGGCGAGAAACGCGCGGGCCGTGTCAGCGCTCGGCGGCATGCCAGTCAGATCAAGACTTACCCGTCGCAGGAATTCGGCATCGTTTGCGAGGCCTGCCGAGGTCACAGTCAGGGGGCTCAGGTGACGATTGATCACCTCGCTCAACAGTTCTTCAGCCGGAACAGGGGTCACTGGCAGCAGGGCTGCAGATATCGTCAGCAGGCAACGGCAGACCGTGTGCCGGGCATGGCCGGTGCGTTGATTCTGTCGTACTGTTGCGAGACTCGTTTTCATACGTGCATTCCGAGTCAGAACTGTTTCCCGCTGAGTACGGAGGGACCGGAATCACTCCGGCGGCATCAGCATATGGAAATATCGGGCGGGCGGCGGAACAGGGAATTCGCGTTGAAGTGTTGAATTGCTGCACTGCCGAAACGGTGAACTGACCGTTGCTGCGGATTCGCAAGGAATCTCTGCGAGGCTCCTGCCCACAACAGCAGGCTAGTGACCTCGCACCGCGATTCTGCAGAACGACTATCCCCTTGTGTATCTTCGGAGACTTCACACCGTCAAGGCAAAACGAATCCTCCGGAGCCGGCAATCAAAAAAGCGTAGTTTTGCCGATTATAGCGATATTTGGGGTTGTCCAGGAGTATTGGAGCATTTGCTGTTCAGCCGGGAGCCCAGGTTACTTCTGGAGATCTGCAGAGGAGCCACCGTCGACAGGAAGCGTAATGGAGAAGCGTGTGCCCTTCCCCTTTTCGCTTTCGCACACGATTTCACCGTGGTGCGCTTCGATGATGCGATGAACTGTTGGCAGCCCGAGGCCGCTGCCTCCGGACCTTGTGGAAAAGAATGCCTGAAACATGCGTTCGCGAACTGCTTCGTCCATACCGCGACCTGTATCGATGACTTCCAGGACGGCCTGGCCGTTGCGGATTCGAGTGAGCAGGTCCAGTGAGCCGCCATCAGGCATTGCCTCCAGCGCATTTCTGCAAAGGTTGACGAGCACCTGCCGCATGAGTGACCGATCCAGATTGACCGATGGCAGGTCGCTGTCGAGGTGCGTGCGAATCTCCACATTCTGACCGGCGGCCTGAGGTGTGAGGAAGTCCACATAGCTGCGAACAAGTTCGTTCAACTGGTCAGCTTCGAGATGCAGTTCGCCCGCCCGTGCAAACTGCAGAAATGCATTCAGGATTTCTTCCAGACTGCGGCATTCGTTCTGCAGACTGGAGATGCGTCGGAGCATGCG
>JALRDR010001092.1 GCA_023262145.1 Planctomycetaceae bacterium
GAAGATCCACATGCCCTCGACTGTATCGCAGAGATTGCTGCCGTTCCCGGAGTGGACTTTCTGATGCTCGGGCCTGGTGACTATTCGATCCAGGTGGGCGTCCCGGGGCAGATTTTTCATCCGCTGGTTGCCGCCGCACAGCAGCAGGTAGCCGACGCTGCGGCGGCGGCCGGTCTGCCCTGGGCTGCCACGAGTGTCTCAGTGGAGCACGCTTGTCAGTTAGCAGCGCAGGGTGCGTCGCTCATCTTCGCCGGATGCGACCTGCTTTTCGTTCGTGATGGCCTGAACCGATTGTCTGCGGACCTGCGAAAGAGCTCAGATCAGACGCGGTCCGACGGCTGAATCCTGTTTGTTGCCGGCACTCTGCAGAAGGCCACTCCATGATATTCGACGTTCACAGCCACTACTGGGAGTATCCTCGGGATTTCGATGACGACTTCCGCAGGCAGGCAACGCGGGCGCGTGCCGGACAGGAAGTTGACCTCACCGTTCGCTTCGACGATTACCGCAGAACAGCACCGGCCGACGTCATCACAATTGTATTTGGTGGCAAGGCCCGGCTCAGTGGACTCTGGGTCGACGATGCAGAAATTGCCCGCTATGTCGCGCAGCACCCGCAGCAGCTGATTGGCTTCCTTTCGGTTGACCCGACTCAGCCGAACTGGCAGCAGGAGCTGGAGTATGGCCATCAGGAACTGGGGCTGTGTGGTGTCAAGCTGATGAGCATGTATGCTGGATTTCGACCCAGTGATCCGCTGCTCGATCCGCTCTGGGAATACACCAGTCGTCATGGACTGCCGGTCCTGTTACACACGGGAACGACATTTATCTCCCAGGCACCTCTGGAGCAAACGCTGCCACGACACCTGGACGACGTGGCGATTCGTTTTCCTGAACAACGAATTATCATGGCCCACCTGGGACATCCGTTTGAAGGCGAGTGCGTGGCGGTGATTCGCAAACACCCACACGTGTACGCCGATGTATCGGCCTTACACTACCGCCCCTTTCAGCTGTATCACTCCCTGATGCTGGTGCAGGAATACGGAGTCTGGAACAAGCTGCTCTTCGGAACGGATTACCCATTCACTACAGTCAATGCTTCCATAGCCGGACTGCGATCGCTTAACGAGATGCTCGAAGGGACAAGTCTGCCTCGACTGTGCGTCGAGCAGATTGAACATCTGATCAGTCGCAACCCACTGCCACTTCTGAATCTTACCAGGCCTGACACCTGCAGCTAAGAAATTCCGCTGCGGACATTCCACCTCCGGTCTCCACATCGCTACTATTCGCGTCCCGCCCGAGCTAATCCCTCCGACAATCCAACTGACTCTGCCCTGCACAGATCGTCTTCCTCCGGAAGTCCATCGCCATGACCGCAAAGCCGACCAGCCCGAAGACCATCGACGAATACATTGCCGAGTTCCCGCCGAATGTTCAAAAGCTGCTGAGGCGGATTCGTAAGACCATTCGCATGGCGGCTCCCGGCGCGAAGGAGGCGATCAAGTATCGTATTCCAACATTTGTGCTGAGTGAGAATCTTGTGCATTTTGCGGCCTTTGAAAGCCACATCGGCTTCTATCCGACACCCAGCGGAATTGCTGAATTCTGCGAGGAATTGTCGTCGTTCAGGCAGGGAAAGGGCTCGGTGCAGTTCCCACTCAATGAGCCATTGCCACTGGAGCTGGTTGAACGCATTGTCCAGTTCCGCGTCACTGAAGTGCATGAGAACCAGCTGCGGAGAAGCCGCTGCTGAGTCGTCGTGGCGACATCGTCCGGATGAGCGGTCGCTCCACATAACTCATCAGTGACGGTCCCGGCGGCAGCGTGTTCGCACTGCCTTCGCTGGCACCCATATATTCAATTCGACATGACAGCTCAGATCGGGTATTTTCTATTCCGGTGAATTTCCCTCCCTCCTCCCACCTCAACCTGTTTCGGGACCCTGCACAGCATGTTCAGCCCCCATGGCCTGCAATTCCTGCTGTCAATCTTATGTCTGACGCCCGCTGCGCAGGCGACAGATGAGGGCATTGAATTTTTCGAAAAGCGCATTCGTCCCGTGCTGGCGGAACACTGTTATCGCTGTCATGCGGCGGAGTTCAATGAGGCCCGGGGTGGGCTCACGCTTGACACGCGCGAGGGCCTGCAGAGTGGTGGTGAATCCGGGCCGGCCGTCATTCCTGGAAAGCCTGCTGACAGCCTGCTGCTGGAAGCGTTGCGTTACGAATCACTGCAGATGCCGCCCAGCGGTCCGCTCACCACGGCACAAATAGCCGACTTTGAGCAGTGGATCAGCATGGGTGCACCGGATCCGCGTGACACGGTTGCCATGAAGGTATCCGCACGCGAGGTGGCCAGCATTGACTGGCCGGTGGCCCGACAGTTCTGGGCCTTTCAAAAGCCGGAGCAACAGCATCCTGAACTGGGAACCAGCGAAGTCATCGATTCTCTCATTCAGGCCCGGCTGGCCGAGCAGCAGTTGTCGCCCAGTCCTCCGGCCAGCAGCGAGGTATTGCTGCGCAGACTTTATCTGACGCTCACAGGTCTGCAACCTGCCCCCGCGCAGGCCTCAGCGTTTCTGAGCCTGGCACAGCAGAATCGGGACGCTGCGGTGGCAGAACTTACGGCGCTTCTGCTGGCATCACCGCAGTTTGGGGAGCACTGGTCAGCAATGTGGCTGGACATTTCTCGCTACGCTGAAGATCAGGCTCACATTGTGGGCGACAACAAGGAACTGTTTTTTCCCAACGCGTGGCGTTATCGCGACTGGGTGATTTCGGCGTTCAACGATGACCTTCCGTATGATCAGTTTGTGCGACTGCAGCTGGCCGCAGACATGGTCACACCGGATGATCCGTCCGACGACGTGGCCCTTGGCTTCATCGGGCTTGGCCCCAAGTATTATCGCCGCAACGCTCCGGATGTGATGGCTGATGAGTGGGAGGATCGGGTTGACGTTGTATCGCGGGGATTTCTGGGCCTGACTGTCGCCTGTGCGCGCTGCCACGATCACAAGTACGACCCGATCCCGACCGAGGACTACTACGCGCTGGCCGGTG
>JALRDR010001113.1 GCA_023262145.1 Planctomycetaceae bacterium
GATATCTCAGACACCATCGACAGGAAAATGCAGGCCGTGGCGGCCTATGAAAGTCAGCTGGCGACCGGGCGTGAACAGACATTTCCAACGGTCATTGACGACATCCGAGACCGAGCTCGCTACTGGGGCTGGTCGATCGGAAAGGCCTACGGGGAGCCGCTGATTAATCGTGAAGCAGTGAAAGTCGCCGGGTTGGGACAATTTCTGACGTAGTTGGACCGCTGGCCACAGAACAAATCTGCAGTCATTCTGCGGTCACTGTACCACCGGCAGAACGTCGACCATAACGCACGCGAGCAATTCCCAGCACAGTCGCCAGCAGTGAAATAAGGGCCACACCGGATGGTTCCGGCACTGCCTGGTACATACTGAACGCCAGTGAAGTTCCTGCCAGACTCCCGTTCGTGTAGGAAAGCGGGAGCGTCAATTCTGCCGCATAGGAAGTGAGCATTCCATCGAAGAAGGAATTCGTGCCCGGAGTAAACGTTCCCGATGCATAGATGCCACGGAAGGCACTGTTGGATGTGTTTGGAATCGGCACGTAAGTATCGCTGGTAATATCGCCGATGAACGTGCCAAACTCAGCGCTGGTGATGCAGAGCTTGTCGCCGGAGGCATCTCGCGCTTCAATGCGGAAGTTTCCCCACGAAATGCCCTGCGGAAAATACTCGAAGCCATCCGAGCCGGAACTGCTGGACAGATCAGCAAAGTCGATCGCGTCAGTCAGTGAGCCTTCCATGTTACGGGTGCTGATGTTGAACACGATCGAACCGTTGATGAAATCAGCACGTGCCGAAGCGAATGGGCACATCAGCAACGCAGTAAAGCAGAATAGTCGGAACATGGCTTCCCAGTACTTCACAGGATCACGATTGCAGACACATCGCACAAAATCACATCCCGGCACGCAGACGGAATTGCATCGGATTCTGAACAGAAAACATGATTTGACAAATCGCTTTGACACTTTCTGCCAAAACACACCTGTTGACCGTCGGCAACATGTCCCCCATCCCTTAAAACCACTATTTCATGAATCCGCATCGGCAGGGACTTCCGCCAGCTGCTCATCTTTGTGTTTCGAATTTGCGACAATTGTTGCCAGCAGTGTGCATCTTCGCTCGGTGAAGCTGACCGGCTTTCTCGGTGAACGCGACCTCCAGGAACCTCAATCCTGCTGAATGTTCATCACCACAGTGCTGCCGCCGCTGGTTTCACGCACGACTGCTTTTCAGCCATCCCTGCTTTCTGTACGTTTGGACCCCTTATGGACGCACTGCAACTTGCCATCGACCAGATCCGTTTCGCACGTGATTACACGCTCACCCTGATCGATGAAACGCCCGCTGAACTCTGGTTTGAGATTCCATCCGGGGCACCCGGCCACATTGCGTGGCAGGTCGGACACCTGGCAATGGCTCAGTACGGTCTCTGCCTGTTCAGAATTCGCGGCCGTTCAGAAGACGATCCTGACCTGATGCCGTCGACATTTCGAAAGAAGTACAGTCGTGGCACCACGCCAAATCCGGACCCCGCAGGAAATCCATCCGTGGCAGGAATTCGTGAAGTCTTCGACCGGGTCTACCAGCAGGCCATGCAGGAAATGCCAGGCTACTCCGCGGACGTTCTGCAGGAACCTGTCGAACTTCCCTACACAGCGTATCCCAACAAACTGGGCTGCCTGCTGTTCTGTTCGCATCATGAGCAGATTCACGCCGGACAGATTGGACTCATACGCCGGCATCTGGGACTCCCGCCTGTGCGCTGAACAACTCCAGCACCAGGGCAGGCTGGCGGTCCCCTCCGCCGAGCTGGTGCGATTCCAACCGCACTTATGCGCAAGCCCGCATTTTTCCTGCTCAGAAGGATCCGCCAGTCTCCCGGTCGCTTCGATATTCTGCTATTTTTCGCCATACCTGCCGGACTCAGCGCAGGCCTGCTGACCGCCCATTCAGCCCGCTCACCGCAGCAGACTGTTCTTCTGTTCTCAGTAAGTTTACTCCTCCCTGTATTCTGCCTGGAAAGCATCATTCGTGTCTGAAACTTCCTGCGTACTTCTTGGTCTGCGTCCCAGCTTTGGATTTGGCGATCGAATTGGCCTGGCAACTCCCGGACACGTCCGCGCCATGCTCCAGGATGGCGCCGGTATCGAAGCGATCTATCCGCAGCAGTCCATTCGCGAAATGGCCCGCACAGCACGGACGGCCGATCAGGTAATGCAGGACGCTCTGCAGGGTGCCGCAGCAGCAGGCTGGACTGGTCCCATCGGTGCCGATGCTGACCACCTCAAGACCGAAGCCGATGTGGATGTCACCATCGCCGCAGGCTTCACCTTTTTTACCATTGATCCATCCGGCTTTGTCGATCAGCAGGCTGATAACTACGACGAACAGCTGCTGCGGGAAAAATTCTCAGCTGTGCGTGACCAGATTGACTGGTACGACAACTGTCTCGGCCGCTCGGTGACTCTGACAACCGGCACCGTCATTACACTGGACGAAGAAGCCTGCATGCGGGCTGCGGTCAAGTACGGCGCTGCAATCCGCCAGGCCGTACAACTGGCCGACTCTATTGGCCGGAAACATGAAGCCTGCGGCCGTGATTTTGAAATTGAACTTTCGGTCGATGAAACCGATCAGCCCACAACTCTGGCCGAACACCTGATTATCGCAGAGCAGTGCCTGAAGTCCGGGATGAAACTTGTCAGCCTCGCTCCACGATTCATCGGGGATTTTGAGAAGGGCGTCGACTTTATCGGTGATCTGCAGGCGCTGGAACGATCTCTGGCAGATCATGCAGCAGTGGCAAAAATGGCCGGGCCCTACAAACTCAGCCTGCACTCCGGTTCCGACAAAATCTCCATGTATTCTCTGCTGAGCAAGGCCACTGCAGGCCTGTTCCACGTCAAGACAGCTGGCACCAGCTACCTTGAGGCACTGCGAGTTGTGGCACGCCACGACGAAGCCATGTTCCGGGCAATCATTGAGTTCGCTCGCGGACGTTACGACACCGACAAGGCAACCTATCACGTCCACGCCACTGTCAATGGAACTCCAGCTCCCGCGGACATCTCTTCCGCCAAAGTGCTCGAACAGGAATACCTTGAGTGCTGGGAGGATGTTCCGGAAGGGAAGGGCTTCACGAAACCCGGACGACAGATTCTGCATTGCACATTCGGTTCCACGCTGACACACCCGGAATTCGGTCCGGCAGTTCGTGATGTCCTTACGACTCACCCCGAAACCTATGCCGAAGTGCTGTGTGACCACTTCGGGCGCCATCTGAGACCACTCAGAGCCGGCCTCTGAAGCGTCCGTTCTGAAGCACACACGGAGCAGCAATGATGGCAGTACTTTCCGGACATGCGGCGTTCATTACCGGCAGCACACAGGGGGTGGGCCTTGAGATTGCCGCGGCAGTTCACAAAGCGGGGGCCGCTGTACTGCTGCACGGACTGCATCATGATCAGGCTGCTCTGGAAGCAACTCTCCGCTGCGAAACCGACGGGAACCCCGCCGCCATCATCACCGGTGATCTGGCCGACCCCATGCCCGACGGACCACTGAGTGTGGCCGAAGCTGCACTGCACCAGAACCCGCAGCTGGATCTGCTCGTCTGCAACGCCGGCACTTATATCGACACCCCGTTTCCGGACGAACCGTTTGAGATCTTCGATCGCACAATGAAGCTGAATGTCTACTCCCATTGGGTGATGATCAGACGCTTCGTCCAGCACTGGCAGGACAACAACGTCCGCGGCCGAATTTTGCTGACCGGATCCATCAACGGACGTCTGGCCGAACCAGTACATGTTGCCTATGACACGTCCAAGGCCGCGATCGAAGGCATGCTGCGTTCTCTGTGCGTCACCCTTGCACCGCTCGGGATTCGTATCAACGGTGTCGCCCCCGGACTGTTTCGCACACCGCTCACCGAACCCGCTCTGCAGGATCCCCGTATTATGCGCTGGATGCAGCTGCATACGCCGTCGGGACAGGTGCCGGACGCGGATGTCTGTGGTGGAGCTGCCGTGTTCCTGCTCAGCGATGCCGCCGAACACATTCACGGCCAGATGCTGCTCGTTGACGGCGGCATGAGTGCCTGGCAACAGCCCGATCCACCCAGTGACTGGATGCCGGCAGAAAACTGAACTTCAGCCGATGATCTCCCGACGATGGCTCACATAGTCCCAGACCACAAATCGGTCCAGGTCCTTGCCAGCTGTGAAGAACACACGACCACCCGTGCTCTCCGCCAGGCGGTGCGCAAACTGAATGTCCTCGCGGGACTGTGACCAGCTGGGAAGCAGAAAAATATTGATCGTGATTCCCTGCTGCCGGCAAAGCAGACCTTCCCGCAGGGTTGCCTCTTCTGTCTGCGGATCGGGCGGGTAGAGCAGATACAGCAGGTGCTCCTCGAAGTGTGCCGTCGGCAGGCCATCAGTAATCAGAATCACCTGCCGGTTCGGTGAATCCTGCACTGACAACATCTGCCGTGCCTGCAGCAGTCCATGCTGGATATTGGTAAAATGCGGCGGGATCGCCGATTCCGGCAGATCCTCACGGCTCATGTCTGCACGCAGGCGAACCACGGGATCAGTGATCGTCGGAATCCTCGGCATCAGCGTGATCAGGTCGCCAGGGGCAACTCGCTTCGCGAAACTGTACATCTCCAGGAACTGCAGATAGTCACCCGGATACTCACCCGTAATCAGCCCCTGCAGCGCCAAAGCCATGCGTTTCACATTGATGTACTGACCGTCGTAACGCATGGATCCGCTCATATCCATCAGCACAACAGTGGCACACCGCGGATTGTTTCGGGTGCGATGAATCTCAATATCGTCCGAACGCAGACGCAGCGGTCGCTCGCTTCCCTGTCGCAACATCGCGTTGATCATGGTTGTGGGAATGTCCATCTCGGTAATGGAATCCCCGAATTGCCATGGACGCGTCTGCGGTAACTCAGTGACGCCTGCACCTTCGACAGTCTGCTGATGGCGTCCGGAACGAGATGCCTGCAGATCGCTGAAAATTCGCTCCAGCAGCCGCCCCTGAAACACCCGGTAAGCTTTGGATGTCAGCTGAACCCGACCTTGCTGATCTGCCAGCCCCTGACCTTCCATCAGATCCTTGAGGTAATCCTGTATCTGCTTCTGGAAACCCTGCATCTCCTCAATCGTCTGCGGATCCGTGAATTCAC
>JALRDR010001116.1 GCA_023262145.1 Planctomycetaceae bacterium
TCTCCGGATTGCGATAGATCCACGGTGTCACGTGCTCACGGCAGGACTCGTCCCGCGCATCACGCCAGGTACGCTCCAGCGTCTCGAATCGAAACGCTTCCACATCCAGCCCGCGGGGAAATGTCCGTGGCTCCAGCGTGTTGGAAACATAGTCCAGCTCGCCGTCTGCATTGTGCAGCTTCCGTACAACGTGGTCGATCAGTGACGGATCAATCACCGGACAGTCCGCGGTCACACGCACAACTACATCCGGGCTGAACTGCCTTGCCGTCTGATAGTAGCGATCCAGCACATCCAGATGACTGCCGCGAAAACACGGCCAGCCATAGTGCTGTGCCGCAGCGTACAGGCCATCATCTCCCGGCTCTGTCGATGTCGCCACCACCACTTCACTCGGGGTTTCCGCAGACCGCACCCGTGAAATGACGCGATCAAGCATGGGACGGCCGCAGATATCCGTCAGCACCTTTCCCGGCAGACGACTGCTTCCCATTCTGGCCTGGATAATCACTACGGTCTTCATCTGCAATGCTCTGCTCTGTGCTTCCATCAACTCGAAAACACGCTCGGACTTCAGGCCGCCCGTCGCTGCGTCATCCGGACTGCTGCATCCAGACGCGCAATCACAAGATCCTGCTGCATGTCCGTCAGCGACGGAAAAATCGGCAGTGAAAGAATCTCAGAAAAAGCTGCCTCGGCATGCGGACACATTCCCTCATGCGTCTGCTGCCTGCGACGGTAGAACGGATGCAGATGCACCGGCACATAGTGCACATTGACACCGATCCCTGCGTCACGCAGTTCACTGAAGACACGATTTCGCTGCTGGTTGGCAATTCTGACCACATACAGGTGATAGCCATGGGAAACACCCGCCGGACAGGACAGACGACGCACGTCGCCGGTCTCGCCGAATACCTCGTCATACCGTGCAGCAATTGCCTGACGACGACTGATCCACTCGTTCAGACGCCGCATCTGCTGGATCCCCAGGGCACACTGCACGTCACAGATCCGGTAATTGAAGCCGAGCTCCTGCATTTCATAGAACCACGTCCCCTGCTGCTCACGCTGTCGGGCATCTGTCACGATGCCGTGATTGCGAAACACTCGCATTCGAGCCGCAAGGGTTGCGTCATTTGTAGTTACCATCCCGCCCTCACCGGTGGTGACCGGCTTTACAGGATGAAAACTGAAAGCCGTCATCGTGGTCAGAGTACCTACGTGGCGACTTCCCAGCCTGGCTCCCAGTGCATGGCAGCCGTCCGTCAGCAACCGTACACCATGCTGATCCGCCAGTTGCTGCAGACGCGGATAGTCACACGGCTGT
>JALRDR010001139.1 GCA_023262145.1 Planctomycetaceae bacterium
GTGTTCTTCATTTCCTCAGCGGCACGTTCATTTACGCCCGCCGGATCACCATCACCCCAGACATAGTCCGGCAGAATGCTCTTATGGCGAGCATCGATGTTGTCCAGCACAGCCTGTCCCACAAGATGGTTGGAAATAGCAAACAGCTTCAGATCATATTTTTCCAGCAATTCGCGTTTGCGTGTGCAGTAGGAGTCGTCAGAGAGTGCCTTATCGACTTCGAAATGGTCTCCCCAGCACGCAAGTTCCAGGCCATCGTAGCCGAATTCTCTGGCCTTACCGCAGAGCGTTTCCAGCGGCAGGTCGGCCCACTGACCGGTAAAGAGCGTAACAGGACGAGACATCGCAGATTTCTCCGTCAATAACGATTCATGAAAGGACATGTCAGCAACGATCAGTGCACGAAACAGCGGTCGGAAGAACGCTGCAGCACCTGCCGCTGCACTGTATTCTTTGGGAGCGATCAACTGGCAGTTTGCCTGCCGGAGATTGCGGCCATGGCAAATCAGCCCCCAGCAGGGAATTTACAGTGCCGGCGCTGGATGTCAACTTCACGCAGTTGGCGGGCGGGTCGCCCATCCATGATCATTCTGAACCCGGAGAACTCAGCAGAGGATGTTGACGTTGCGTCAATGGAAGTGGGGTGTTGAGTCCACCCCGTCGGTGCGATTCGAAGATGCTGCATACCGCTTCAACGGTACTGCAGCCCTGCCGAACATCGCAGAGCGGCTGGCGATCCTCCTTGAGCGAATTCAGCAGATCGCTGCCTGAAACATGGTGCAGTGCCAGCGATCGTCCGGCACTGGGATGTGTTTCCGGGGCTCCAATGCCACTGCTGCTGATGGGGACCCACTGCCGTGGCGCAGCAAAATCCGGATCGAAGGGACTGCCGGAAAGTATTGCCGCGAGTGGTTCACGGTCGATGCGGAGGTCAATAATGCCGGCTGTTCCAGTCAGCTGCAGGCCAAATGAAGCGGGGTGGCTGACTGCAGCGGTACGCAGTCGCGCATTCCTGATCGAATCAAAAAAGAAAGGAACCCCGCTCGATGTTTCGAATCGGGCGTGCAGTTCATCTCCGATCAGCGGCCCAAGTCCTTCCGGGCCGTCGACAAGCTGCTGCAGAGGGGCTGGTTGATGATCCGCAAGAATGCAGGCCGAAACCGAAATCAGACTGCCCAGCAGGTATTCGGCCAGATTGATTACATGGGTCCCAAGGACCCAGAGATCCTGACTGCCCCCGCGTGAGTCTTCCTTACCACGGCCCCGCGCCTCCAGCAGGCGGCCGATGGCGCCATCCTGTACCAGTTGTCTGATGACCGGAAGAACCGGATGCCAGCGGTTGCGATGAGCCACGGCAAGGCGTGTGCCATGTTTTTCGCAAAGTACACGGATCTCGTCGGCTTCTGCTGGTGTGCGAACAAAAGGTTTTTCCACGTAGATACCGCGGGCGCCGTGCTCAATTGCAGTCTGCAGCATGGCATGGTGCTGGTCGATGTGTCGCGGAGCCACAGCCACGACATCAGGAGTCATCTGCAGCAGCATTTTTCGGTAGTCGGCAAACGGAGCTGCGCCCGGAAGTCTGGCAGCGGCAGCTTCAAGTCCAGCGGGGTCAGCATCTGCAACTGCAACGACCTGAGCGTCAGGAACACCCTGCCACATGGTATCAAGGCCGTGACCGTAGTCGCCTCGTCCAGTATGTCCGATGACAGCGACACGAACAGGCTGCGGATCTGATGCACCGGCAGAGATTCCTGCGACTGCAATACCGGTGCCAAGAGTGCTGAGGAAACTTCTTCGCTGCATGATCAACTCCTGGCCGCTGCAAGTCGGATGAATTCTGTTCAGTTATACCGCTGATTGTGCAGATTATTTTGCGGGAAGGAAAGCATCAGCTGCCAATCGTGCTCTGATGCGGGCGAACATTCATGCAGAGCGTTGGTAACTTTCTGCAAACCTGGTTACGCTCACGCCGGATAAACAGGCTGTCCGGACACGCCTCGCCTGGCAGCGTCGGGACTCAGGATGAATGCCTGTGGAAGATGAATGACTTCATGAACAGCCGGTTTGCGCCTGACAGAAGCAAATGACAAAAGCAATTGCTCAGCAGCTGCAGACAAATGCAACGGTCTCTGAAGGACTGCTGTCTATGCAGATGTGTGATCTGCAGGTCGATGGCAACGGATGTTTGTTACGTCTGCTTCGCCGACGTTTGAAGTTGAGTGTTGCGAGCGAGGCACAATTGAATGCCCCTTGCGGGACCGGCGGCTCACGTCCTCCGGAATGACAGCCCCAGGGGAAACAGCGATGGCGGGAGTGGGTGAAAGGGAACGGGAATGCGAATACTGGTAGGTTGGGATGATCCGGGACAGGCGGAACTGCTGCGAATGTACCTTGGGATCGACGGGCGTGAAGTGTGTATTACTTCGGACGCCGATGAGTTTGTGACAGTACTGGATGCCTCAGAGTGGGATCTGGTGTTCATGACGATTCGATTTCCGAACCACGATCGCGCCTTTGAGATCTTCACTCAGCTGCGCAGTGAGAATCCACAACTTCCCATAGTGGGCGCATGTCGCCCGGATGAAATCTACCGTCTGGCCGGATTTCTGACTCAGGGTCTGCGTGCTTACCTGATCCAGGATGCCAATGGCGACTTTATGTTCCTGCTGAATGCGGTTGTGGAGGGAGTACTCCGACAACTGGAGGCAGAACGCGAGCGGCAGGTGGCCGAGAAACTGCGGCGTGAGATCGATTCGGTGCGTCAGCTGCAGGAGTCGATTATCCCGACAAACATCAGTTGTCCGGATGGTCTTGAGGTTGTTGCCCGCTACGAATCGTCTCAGATCCGGGTGTTCGGGGGAAATCCGGTAACGATGGCAGGAGGCGACTACTATGACGGTTTCACGCTTCATGACGGCACTGTCGTTGTCCTTGTTGGCGATGCCTCCGGCCACGGGATGAAGGCGTGCATGTCAATCATGACGATGCACACCATCATTCGTATGATGCGTGATGAGCAGTTTCGTGACCCCGGACAATTTGTCACTCACGTCAATAATCTGCTCAGCGCGCAGAAGCTTGTGAATGGTGAGGGGGGCTTCATCACGATGTTGTTCGGCCTGCTTACTCCGTCCACTGGTGAATTCCTGTGGGCATCAGCAGGGCATCCATCACCTCTGTGTCATCAGCTTGATTCTGGTGAGATCAGTGAGATCGGCGGAAGTAATTCGGCCGGAATCCCGCTTGGTATCATGACCGGATTTGGGTTCGAGACACAGAGATTTCAGATGCCATCTCGCTCCCGGATCATGATTTACACGGACGGGATTATTGAGGCATTTCCGGCGGGAGCAGAGACTCATGAAGAATTTGGCATGAATGGAGTGCAGCAGTGTCTGCGGGCGGCTGCTGGCCATTCACTGGAGGAGACACTCGAACGACTGTTTGCTGATTCCGAAGCATTTACTCAGGGAGAGGGGCGTCACGACGATACTTCCGTGATGCTGCTGCAGCGAGATTGATGAACAGCACTGTCGCCGGAAAATGCCGTGTTTTCCGGGAAGATTTCGATACAGGACTGGAACCGGCAGAGCCCGAAACTGAGACTATTGAACGAAAGTCACCGTGTGCATGATCTGCAACGGCGAAGAATCTTGTTCAGAGGTTGGCGGGTGTCACTTGTGAGAGTGGCCCCTGCAAGGGACACAGTGGATCTGCTGAAGTGAGCAGACCGCAACTTGCTTTTATGGTTTTGGGGGAAATCCGGACATGTTGAAGTCAGCGATGATCTTCTTGACGGGGCTGGCAATGGTCGCTGGTTCGTTGCTGGCAGGGGATGCTGCAGATAGCTGTTCCGCAGGGGCCGCCACCTGCGGATTCTGGAAGGGGGAATGGCGAAGTGGAGAAAACGGTCATCACGGACCGCTTCGAGCGGAGTTTCGAAGTTGTCACGGAGGATGCTGTGACGTGGTGTTCACCGGAAGATTCTGCAGCGTTGTACCTTTTCGTTATCGTATGAACCTGCATGCTGTTTCGCAGGATGATGGTTCTGTGAAACTCAGCGGGAGTCGCAGCCTTGGGCTATTGCTGGGGACATTCCAATTCACGGGTGAAATTCGCGATGATCAGCTGCATGCTGAGTTTTCTGCTGCCGACGATCATGGAGTATTTGAGCTCAGTCGGTCGGAGGCACCGGTACTGCGACGGCTGCTGTCCCAGGAGTAATTCTGCTGGGGGGCGTCTACAAAGAATTTAGTTGCCAGCGAGTATGAAATGTGCCGGGCTGATACGTCCGCAAATGGAGTAATCTGGTAATGCCTGCAGCACTTTGATGTGTACAGGCAACCATCTGAGGGAGGAACAGATCGTGACGTCAGCTGTATCGAGGCGGGGGTTTATTAACACTGCAGGAGTTGCTGCTTCAGTATGTGCTGTTGGTGCAGGGCCGCGGCAGGCTCCTGCACGAGTCATCAGTTCCGGGAATGGCGCTGCTGCCACAGAGCGAGCGTACCAGTTGCTGCTTGAGGGGGCGGACACCGCAGATGCTGTCGTGGCCGGTGTGGGACTGGTTGAGGATGATCCTCGAGATACCAGCGTTGGGTACGGCGGCCTGCCGAATGAACACGGGATCGTTGAACTTGATGCTGCGGTCATGCACGGCCCCAGTCATCAGTGCGGTGCAGTTGCATCACTGCAGGGATTCCGACATCCCGCGCAAGTTGCTCTGAAAGTCATGCGTAGAACTGATCACGTTCTGCTGGTGGGGAGTGGAGCCCGGAAGTTTGCCAGAGCCCACGGGTTCGTCGAAGAGAACCTGCTGACAGACCATGCTCGGCGGATCTGGCTGCGATGGAAAGAATCGCTCAGCAAGGAAGACGACTGGCTGTCTGACGAAGAACAGGAAGACGCTGCCGTACGAGATTTCTTTCTGAAAAATTCTGTCATGACGGCGAATGGTTCCCTGCGTTTTCGGCGTCCAACCGGAACAATTCACTGTTCCTGCCTGAATGCTGCCGGGCAGATGTCATGTACAACAACGACCAGCGGGATGGCTTTCAAGATACCGGGACGCGTTGGTGATTCCCCGATTATTGGGGCCGGGCTCTACGTGGACAATGAAGTGGGCTCCTGTGGCAGTACTGGCAGAGGAGAAGCAAATCTGCAGAACCAGGCGTCATTTGCCGCCGTGGAACTGATGCGAGGTGGGGCAAGTCCGGAAGAAGCAGGAATGGAAGTACTCCGGCGAATCGCGGCGAAGACGGTTGCACGTCTACGTGATCAGGAGGGGCGCCCTGACTTTCAGCTGTCATTCTACGTCATGTCAAAGGACGGCGAATACGCTGGCGTTTCGATGTTCCCCGGGTTGAAGTTTGCGGTCACAGATGAGCAGGGGACACGGCTTGAGCCATGCGTGGCGCTGTACGAAGCTCGCTGAAGACCTGCGTTGGCACGTAGAGATACAAGGGCCGGCTTGCTGCTGCCGCAATTGTCCGGCAGTACACTGTCTGCATGCGGAGTGAATCTGGCAGAGCTGAGCTGACGGAGCGATTCGCCTCTGTGTTTTGACCACGATTTCTGCCTGCCGAGATTATTTCGTGTGTGTGCAATGTCGCTTTTTCACATCTGTGCTACCCTAGATCACTGAATGTCTCCATTAATCCAACTGCGAAGGGGCTGGCGATGAAGATTTCATTTCCGGGATCGTTGGTGCTTTTGTATCTGTGCTTTGGCGTCAGCGCGGTCGATTCGCGGGCTGCTGAAGATATGCTGACTCAGAAGTTCATTGCAGGCGGTATCACTCAGCGTGTCGGTGGTTACCGACCAATACGTGCTGAGATGTCAGAGAAGTCGGAGCTTATCCGGGTGCTTCCTGAAGGTGTCAGCGGCGGGAAATTCGGGACGTTGCAGTCCGGGGCAGCGACGTGGGGATTTCTTCTTGTTGAACCTGAAATTGTGGAAGCGGACCCGTCATCGAAACCCTCCGATGCTGATTCAGGAAAGCAACCACCGGCCAGATTGTGGGTGGATTGCAATGCCGATGGCGATCTGACTAATGATGCGGAAGTGGAATGGATGCCTCGCGAACAGGGGGGCCTGACGATGTATTCCGGAAAGACGCGCGTGGATCTGGGGCAGGATCAGCAGGGCGATCTGGTGCTCTATCGATTTGATCCTGCCGATCCACGTCGCGCGACGCTGGCCAATACCATGCTTTACTATTCGGATTTCGGGTTTGAGTACAGCTTTGAAATCGACGGAAAGAAGCTGGTCACATTTCTGTCAGGGACTCCCGCAGATGGTGCACGACTGCCGGTCGACCGTGATGGTAACGGTCGTGTCAGTGGCCGATTTGAGGTAGCAACTGTTGGACAGGCATTCAATTTCACCGGCAGCTCATGGGTCTTCAGGGTTGCCGACGGACAGTTAAGACTTGTGCCGTCTGATGAGTCTGTCGAGCAGCTTCCGTTGCCACCGGATCTGCGGCCTGGCAGGCAGGCGTTGGAATTTACTGCCACAACGCTCACAGGCAGGAAACTTCAGTTTCCCACGGCGTTTC
>JALRDR010001206.1 GCA_023262145.1 Planctomycetaceae bacterium
GTACAGCGTTGGGCATCGCCGGTCGAATCCCTCCAGTTTCGAATGAAGGGATGGGTGGGAAGGCCGGTTGCCGGCTCCTGCTGTCACTGTAGGGAGATCGTGAATCGAAGAAGGGACTCGTTGATGGTGGGACCGTTTGGAGAGGAAATGCGTTGCGAGGCAGCGGGGCAGTGTAGTTCTCCCAGACGCCAGAAGGTGCAGGGCCGTATGAACCACCGGAGTTCGGGTATCCGCAAATCCCATTTGAGCATCCGCCCGTCGCGGAGTAGCCGCGAGGGTAGTTGAAATTGCTTGAGTAGATGCCACTGGTGCTGCAACCACACCCCCGCGATGGATAGGTCGAGAATCCATCGTTCGCTGAAGACGTGACAGCCGTGGCAATGATTGCAGCCGCAGATGCAATGGTGGTCAAGAGTTTGAAGGTCATTGTTCGCTCCCAAGTGATCGGAACAGATGTGGAGAAGACGTCCAGTCGTTCATCACGGAGCGTCAATGGTCCGCGCTGTCAGCCAGAGAAGCACACCGCGTGCCAGGTACCATCTCGACATTACTTTCTGCTGCTGCAGAATAATGATCGCCCGCAAATACATAGTTCTCATCGCAGATTCTGTATCGGTGCCAGAACAAAGGGCTCCAGCGTTTTGTTGTCGTCGACTCGACAACGTGCGACATCAATTCGACTTGCCTGGACCGTGATTGAAAGCTTTACACCCGTAATTCTTGAAAGCTGTGTCGCCAATCAATGCGACAGTTTTGGGGTCGTCGAGCAAAAACAACTGGTTTCATCGGACGTGGTTCGACCATTAGGCCTTCAGGCGATCGCGCTAGTGTCGTGTTCAGTTGATTCGTTGCATTTGCTGTCTGTCATGTTTGACGAGAATAACCGCATTTTCAGGGAGTTGAGTCCGGATTGAAGTGCAACGAACTTGGCTCTCAGGACACTAGACGCAGGCTCTCAACTCGACACTCGACACACAGCTTCGACCAAGACCGAGTTGCCTGTTCAATTGCTTTTCGACGTACCAAACAGCGGAGGACTTTTCGGAATAGCACGGTTGTACCGGGGACTTGACGAAGGAATTGGTCTTAACGAATGCAGAGGGATTTCCGTGTGTTTCCGCCATTTGATTTTGTCCGATGGTCAGGATGAGGAGCATTGCGCTCATTGCTCCCGCGCAAATGAGGGGAAGGAGTCCCGTGGCTGACCGTTGTCACAGGTTGTGCACCTGGCTGCTGCTGTTGGCATTGACATGCCAGACGGCGGTGCCTTGCGGCTGCGCGCAATGCGATTTCTGTGGGCAGAATGTCACCGGGGTACCGACCGATGAAATGCGTCCCGCGAGTCCGCAGGGTTGCCACTCTCATCGTGCCAGTAAGGCCCATACCGCCTGCTGCCATTTGATCGAATCACCAAATGGCAGCCACAAACCCTCGCATCCCGCGCCGGTGGATTCGCCCTGCCGGAAGCTGGCAGCGTATGTTGTCACCGCAAATGCAAACGCACGGACCTCTCTGAATCTCATCGGTGATACATGGGTATGCCCGATCATTGCACGGCTGAGTGACCGGGCGACGTTGCGTGGTCTCGACCGGATCGCGGACCGTTCAAGCCCTCCGCCACTCCAATCTTCGTTAAGGGGTGTCAGGCTCCAAGTGTAGACCGAGTCGCATCAGCCAGCGGCTTTCTTCGTACCTCGGTCAACACCTCTTCTGGAGTCTTCCCATGCGGCACCGCATTTTTTACCTATGCAGCTCAGTTGCAATCGTCATCGTCACTTTACCGGGCTGTTCGGGGACGCGTCACATGGCCGCCCAGCAGACCGGTGTTCTTGCACCTCCGACAGTGACGGACACCCGCGACGCCGACGCGCATGCATTCCCGCAAGTGGGGGGGCCCGCCTACGTGGCTGCGTTGGTCGGCGAATCCGACGAGCGCACGATCAAATTGACATCTGCCAGCGACGCGTCAGAAGGTTATGGAGAAGAGCCTGTTCCGTTGACTCCGGTTCCGATTGCAGAGGGCAACGAGGGAATTGGGGTGTGGACTCTGGAAGCGCTCGAGGCGACGGCCCTGCAGAACAATCCCGCGATCGCCCAAGCGTCCGCCTCGGCACACAAAGCGATGGGGTTCCGCGATCAAGTTGGAATCAGGCCCAACCCAACAGTCGGATATAACGCGACCCAGCTGGCCGACCGGGGAACGGATCAGCATGTTGCCTTCGTCGAACAGGACTTCGTGACGGCCGGAAAACTGGCCCGCAATCGGAACGTGCTGAATCAGGAAATCCAGTCACAACTCTGGGAGGTCGAAACGCAACGGATTCGTGTGCAAACTGACGTACGGCAGCGATTCTACTCCGCTCTGGCCGCACAACGGCGTTTGGCACTGGCGACAGAGTTTCGAGACATTGCCCAGAAGGGGGTGGAAATTGCCCAAGCACGTGTCAACGCAAAGGAAGGGTCCGTACCCGAAGTGTTGCAGGCCGAAATCCAGCTCACTCAAGTAGAAGTGCAGCGTCGCCAGGCCGAAGCTGCGTTCAGAGGCGCGTGGAAACAATTGATGGCGGTGACCGGACTAGGAGAAATGCCACCGGGAACGCTTTCGGGAATGTTACCAGACAGTCCCACCGTGGGCGACGTGGAGCCTCTCAGAATGCAGGCGTTGTCATCGAGTCCTGAATTGCAGGCAGCTCGATCACGAGTGGCGAGAGCCAGAGCGAACGTAGAGCGTCAGGAAGTTCAGGCAATTCCCAACATGTCGTTTCAGCTTGCTGCGGGGGTCGACAACGGCACTGACTCCGGGATGATCAATGCGCAAGTCGGGTTGCCGGTGCCAGTTTTCAACCGCAACCAGGGGAACATTGCGGCGGCGCATGCCGAACTGAGCCGCGCCTGCCAGGAACTGAAGCGAATCGAGCTGTCCATCGCGTCGCGCATGGCGGGAGCGACACAGGAATATGAGTCTGCGACGGCCGCAGTGGAGCAGTACCGCGACATGATTCTGCCGAAGGCCAAACAAACGCTCAGTCTGAGTGAGGAAGCGTATGGGGCCGGGGAGTTCGGGTTCCTGCAGGTCTTGGTGGCGAGGCGGACGTACTTCGAGAGCAATCTGGAATATGTTGTCGCGCAGTCAAATCTCGCTCAGGCCGAAGCCTACCTGCGTGGCCTGGCATTGTCCGGCGGCCTCAGTGACACGCGTGACACGGAATTCGACGCCGGCCTGCGAGATCAATCTCTGAGCGGCCAGTGAGTCAAACCTGCGACAAACAGTCGTCAATCCGAATACGCCTGATCTATCCAACTCCACACGTTGACTGCTTTCGTATACGGCATAGGATTTGCAAATTCTTGGTCGTTCGGAGTCCGATCAGACGCCATCGCCCAAAACGATCAAGTCCGAAGCGGGATTGACCCGATAACGAGAATAACCCATATTGCCGGGTGCGCCTGCACGATCAGGCAGTCCACTTTTGTTGCGAAACCCTCCATGCTTTCCAAGGTTGCCAGTTTGTTTGCCCTGATCCCGATGCTGTTGCACAGCATTCTGGGCTGCTGCTGGCATCATGAGCATTCGCATGGGAACGCCGCGGTGGCTTCAGTCATTTCAGCGGTTGAAGAAACCGGCGAGCACGACGGTCATCACGCGGCCTGTGCTCATCACGGTGACTCTGGAGCAAACGAATCCGGCGACCAGGATGGCCATCGCTGTCCGCATTCACCTTGCGAAGAGGGTCGATGCGTTGTCGCCGAGACGGCTGTGAGTGTCACGCCCGAAACGGTCGTCCTGAATTGGGACTGGAGCGTAGGCATTGTCGCAATTGCGGTGCCTCGCGTCGAAGTCTCGCAGTCGGGCTCGCGTGAAGAGTCCACCGACGGTCGAATTCTCCCGTCGTCATCGCAGCGTCGTGCGCTGCGCCAGGTCTGGCTGGTCTAAGCCGACCCTGCTTGCGGCCCGCTGCCGCCCTGTTGCCTTCACTCTCTCACTGGACGCTTTTCGTCGCGTCTGATGCTGCAGAGAGCAACTCCCTGCCCCACGACTACTCCGGGGAATGATCTTGATGTCCGCATGCGCTCATCGAAAGCGCGCGGTGGAGACTCCGATGAAGTTCAGGTTACCTACAATTCGTATTCCCATTGGCTGGCTTTGGACGGCCGGCCTCATTGTCGTCGCCGGGATTGGATTCGTCACAGCGGATCGCTGGTGGCCGCCAGCGCATGCC
>JALRDR010000058.1 GCA_023262145.1 Planctomycetaceae bacterium
GAACACTCATCACCCCGCAGAAGAAGCAGCAGAGCCTGTTTGACACCTTCGACACCGCACTGCGGGGCGAACTGTAGGTCAGCCCCGGCCCCATGCAGTCACGCAGCACAGTCACGCAGCACAGCCATGCAGACCACCATCATTCGCGACTTTGACCACTGGCGATCCGCGGCACGCGGCTGCATCGCTGCAGGAATCCCGCCGTCGCACGTGCGAATGTTCGATGACACCGGTCAGCAGTCGTTGTTCGCGGAGTCGGAAGGTCTGCCCGCTGCACCGGCTGATTCAGGACCATTTCGTGTCCCGCCTCGATTTCTGTCTCTGGCGGAATGCCTCAGCTGCCACCGTTCTGCTGACCGCTGGAATCTGCTGTATCGCACTCTCTGGAGAATCGTGAACGAGCATCCGAAATTGCTGCAGCTCGAAACGGACGCTGATGTCCTTCAGCTGACACGGATGGAGAAACAGATCCGTCGTGACACTCACAAGATGAAAGCGTTCGTGCGTTTTCGTCGCGTGGAGAACGGCGGAGTCGAACACTTCATCGCATGGCACGAGCCGGACCATCGTATCGTTCGTCGCGTCGCCCCGTTTTTCTCCCGCCGCTTCGCGAGCATGAACTGGACCATTCTGACGCCCGATGAATCCGTGAGCTGGGATCAGCAGCAACTGACCTATGGCCCCGGTCTCAGCAAGAGCGACGCACCGCAGTCCGATCAGCTGGAGGATCTCTGGCGGACTTACTACGCAAACATCTTCAACCCGGCGCGGGTGAAGGTGAAGATGATGAAAAGTGAGATGCCGGTTCGCTTCTGGAAGAATCTTCCGGAGGCTGAAATCATCGACGAGCTCCTTGCCAGCGCCCCGCAACGCGTTGAACAGATGATTGCGAAACACGAAGGCTTCGCTGAGACAGCAGCGGATCTGATCACATCGCGTCTGCAGCCACCGCTGACACTCCCGGAATTGCAGCAACTCGCTCAGGAATGCACAGCCTGCAGCCTGCACTGCAATGCGACTCAGACGGTCTTCGGCCACGGCCCGGCCGATGCTGAGATTGTGATTCTGGGTGAGCAGCCGGGGGATCAGGAAGACCTGACCGGCGTGCCGTTTACCGGTCCGGCGGGAGAACTGTTGCGGGAGGCAGCCACTGCAACCGGCCTGAATCTGGCGGAGTGCTACATCACAAATGTTGTCAAGCACTTCAAGTTCAGACTGATTGAGGATCCTAAGGACGGGCCGGAACCACGTGGCCAGCGTCGTCTGCATCAGAAGCCCGATGCGCGAGAAATTCGAGCCTGTCGCCCGTGGTTTGAGGCGGAATTCAGTTGCCTTGCCAGGGCACGAGTCCTGATCTGTCTGGGCAGTACTGCTCTGGCGGCGGTTGCCGGCCCGGGCCAGCGGTTGCAGGAGCAGCGGGGGCGGATCTTTTCCACTGCTGCCTGCGAAAAGACGATCGCCACCTGGCATCCCTCAGCGATCCTGCGCACCCCGGAATCTCTACTGCGGCAGCAGCGGATGGAACAGTTCTGTGGCGACCTGCGCACCGCCGCGAGTCTGACAAATCGCTGATCCATGCATGACGGACTGCAATATCCTCGACGAGTTTCAGGAGCTGCAAATACGCCGCGAAGTGCCGCAGCCGGCAAATGACAAAAGAAACGCTGGATCGGTCCAATTCGACTGCAATAATCTGGCAGACGGGGGCTGTTTAGCTTTACGGCACAGTTGGATTCAACCACTGCAACTCGAACTGCAGAAAGGTCTGTGGATGCCGAACCAGCACAACCTTGACGGATCGACACGGATCTATTTGAAGTTTCTGCGTTTTCTTCTCCGTGTGGTGCGAGCAAACTTTCTGGAATTGTCCTTGGTTGCAGGTGTCTGGAGCTGGCTTAACTGGATCGGAAATTGTCTTGAGCAAGGGCCACTCTACTACTGGAGCTTCATTGACGACGCGTTTGATCTGGCACTGGCAGCAGTGCCGGTGTACTTCATTGCTGCAATTCTGATCCACTGGTGGCAGGGGCGGCTATCAGCCAAACGCATTGCGTTCACGGTTTTTCTTTCCGGCTTCGCACTGTTTCTGATCATACTTGTGGCCGTTCCGCGCAGCCGAGCACACGAGTACCGAGTCGGTGTCAACGTCGTTGATGGTGTTTACGAACAGGGTGATTTCAGGCGTGCAGTTGCCACCTGGTGTCCGCCACGTCCAGCGGAAGCGACGCAGATCTATGCCAGCGGTTGCGGCTATTACTATCTTTTTCAGTACCGAGTTGCCGAAGAAGTGTTTCTGAAGTGGGCGGAGGAGAATGAGCTGGAAAAGATGGAAAACGTAAAGTTGTCTCAAAGGTCGTGGCACGAGAAACACTATGAAAACAACTGGCGGCCATACGACGGTGAAGTGTACGAAGTGTCAACCGGACGAGTGCTGCAATTGCCAGCATGGATCCCCTATACAAACTACCTGTTCAAGAATCCACGCAAGGGCAACGGTCACCCACCAGGCCAACTGCACATCAAATACGCCCCCGAGACACAAACCGTATATGGTCAGTTTGACTGCTTATGGGAGGAACCAATGCTTCCAGCCCCTGAGTTGCTCTCCAGATCGCGACAGCGATAGCGCCTTTTGCATCGCTGCGTCAGCAGGTTCTGTTCTACAGCATTCGCCCCGCTGCGGCGTTCCCGCTTGCCGCCCTCAATGCCACTGGCATGCTGTGGAACTGAGCACAGTTTTCGTCTTCGCAGCAGCGGGAGACACTCGAATCTGAGACACCACTGACTACTTCTGACAGGCCCAATCCCAGCTGAGAGGACCTTTAACAGGGCTCTGATTTTCATTATTCTGTCGCAGGGATCTGCTGGCATGCTCGGCAAACGGCTGCTCAAAAAGCCTTCTCAACGCGGCAACACGATACGAATTCAGGAAGCCACCGATGGATCCAGATTCAACACCTGCGGCTCGTTTTTCCGCTCTGTGGGAGACCGAGGAACAGCCGCCGGACGTGTTTGCCTTTCTGCAGCAGGTAACGGAATCGACAACATCGCTGTCTGAGCAGGACATTCTGGCGGTGTTGCTCACTGA
>JALRDR010000061.1 GCA_023262145.1 Planctomycetaceae bacterium
TATGGAGCCACACCTCTACCGACCACATCCCCCCTCAATTCGCCCAGCGAGGTGAATTGGTCGCGGAGCGACACCCGGTGCAACCGTGTGGGTTGCCGCCTGCCTTCTTGATAAAACTCAGCCGTCGACGTACGGTTCCCCGGCAGCCTCAAATCACGGTATCCGGCACTGAATCTGGTAATCCGCCACATGCCATTCCCATACAGCCCAGACACTGTCGGCTTCTGCATCAGCAAAGTCGTCGATCTGGCCGATCGTGACGATCTGTTTGAACACCTGCCCAACGAACGCATCGCGGAATTATCCGGAAGTACCGGTCTGTCCGGGTTTCGTGACGCAGCCCATGTCTTCCGCGCAGCCGGCGTCAAATCGCGACGAATTCTGCAACCCGGAGTGACCGCGTGCGATCTGGCAATCGAGCTGTTACAGAGGCTGGCTGCTGCAGGGCAGCCTGTGACTGACGACAGCATCATTCTGCTGGCTCATTCGCACGCTGTTCCTGACACAGCTGCAGAGCTGGGCAGGCAACTTGCCCGGCACCAGCAGTTGCCGCCAGAGCAGGTGCTGGGATTCAATCCAGGCTGCTCCGGTTTCCTGATGCTGCTGCAGCACGCTCAGCAACTGCTGACTCAACCGGCATCACCCTCTCGCATCGTTCTGCTGAACGTGGAAACTCCTGAAACGTGGCACTGCGCCGCCGATCGCCAGTTCTGCGGCCTTATTGGTGCTGCGGCCACCGGGTGCGTCGTGCAACGATCTTCCGGTCCCCTCGAAATTCTCCGGCTCAACGCCACTTCCCGGCCAATCACACCCTCAACTCAGGTCGCTCCCGGCCCGTTGTTCCATGCTGAACATACCCAGACCCTCAGCTTTCGCGGGCACCGTCAACAGCAGACCGTGATGCGGATGCACGGAGAAGCGGTGTACCTGCACGGTATCCAGCGGCTGCTGGCAGAACTGCAACAGGCCGCAGCCGCCATTCTGCCACTGCTGCCGTGTCAGCCAGCCGGCACGTCGCCAGTGATCGTCGCTCATCAGCCGGGGAGTAAACTACTGCGAGCGTTTCAGGCAGCAGTTCGAGCCGATTTTCCCGATTGGCCGGTGCTCTCGAATCTGCTGCTGCAGGGAAATACGATCTCAGCCACGATCCCGGGACAACTGGCCTGCCTGCAGAAACTGCTCGCTGAACAGACATCGCTCCGATGCTGCCCCGGACAGCTGCTGATCCTGCTGGCGGCCGGAATTGACATGCAGCGACCCGCAGATCATCTCCGCGGCGGCTGGGCAATCCTCCGCGTTGCAACCGACAATACACCAGCCGCGAACGCCGCCGCTGACGGCTAACGCCCCCTGCGCCCGCACGCGCTCAGGACAGCAGCGGCGCCGAATTGCTCGGCCGAAAAATCACCTCCATCTTCAGTGATTCACCACCAGCGACACAATCCTCGCTGCAGTCCCCTGACTTTCTGCGTGATGAGCCTGACTGATGCGGATCTCCACCTGATGCTCGCCGGCTGGCAGGTCACTCTCGAACATCACAGTTCGCGGATAGTGCAGTCCCTTACTGAAGCGATGATACAACTCGGCTGATTTCCACTCCCCGTCATCAACACGGTACTCCAGCTGCCCGGCATCCGGGCCGGCCAGGACGTACGCACCAACAGCCCGCCCGGAAAACTGAAAGGACATGGCAGCCCCCGGCTGCGTCGCATGCAGAAATGTCCGATCTGCGAAGCGACCGCGAAAGCCTCCCTTGAGAGACGTCCAGTCGGGTACGGAATTCTGCCAGCCGTCACCCAGCGTGACCGCATCCGCTGCCAGAAACGCTCCCTGATCAAAACTGGATTCCAGCAGTGGCTGAGGCAGTTCGGGATCAGCCTTCGGGGTCTGCTCAGACATTGCCGCCTGCAGTACCTGCTCCACCATCAGTGCCGCATGCCGATTTCCCGCCGGGCCCGGATGGGTGCCGCCCCAGTCCTCCCACGTCATCGATCCATCTGCAATGCGACTGGCAAGTTCCTGCGGCAGATCCACGGAACTGATTCCGTAGTGAATGGCCACCCGTTCGTGCTGCTGAGCACTCAGCTGGCGACGGCCTGCCTGAGCTGTTTCCAGCATGGGCGGATTAACGAAGTGAATCATCACCGCTCCGCTGTTCGGATTGGCCGTGAAGAACTGCCGCACGACACCCTCCATCCCACGGACGCAGCCATCGGCATCGTGAGCAGCATCCTGGTCGTCGTTCACAGCGAACTCCACAAACAGCAGATCAACAGGCCCCGCCGACAGCACATCCCGCTGCAGACGAAAGGCTCCCGTATTGGAACACGTGGAAGCAATCCCGGCCCGCAGGAATTCAAATTGCGTCTGCGGAAAATGTTCCGTCAGCCAGCGTTCAAGATGCGGACGATATCCGTCCATTTCCGTGATTGATCCCCCCAGAAAGGCCACCCGCGCTTCTGCTTTGCCCTGCAACGCAGCCAGTGCGTGCTGCAGGCGACCACGAACTCGAACTGCGTCGTTATCCACAACCGGCACGGCAGCAGAGCCTTCCAGCCAGCCGTGAGCCACCAGAAACTGATCCAGCTGCAGCAGACACCGCAGATGCCATTGTCGCTGCTGGTCTGCATCCGGTCGACTGGGCCGAAGATTGAAAAAACCATGCCGTGCACCGGCAAACTCCTGCAACTGACACTCATTGCCAGCTGCCGTCATCCGTTTTGTG
>JALRDR010000074.1 GCA_023262145.1 Planctomycetaceae bacterium
AAGTGACTGGATACGAACGCCGATTGATGCGTTTGTATTGGCGCAGCTGGAGGAGAGTGGCTGGCAACCTGCTGAGGCGGCTGAGAAGGCGACATGGCTGCGCAGGGTGTATTTTGATCTGACCGGTCTGCCGCCAGGTCCGGAAGAAGTGGCGGCATTTGTCGGCGACGAGGATCCCCGGGCGTACGAGGGGGTGGTTGATCGACTGCTGGCCAGTCCACATTATGGCGAACGCTGGGCTCAGCACTGGCTGGACGTTGTCCGTTACGCCGAGACGGAGGGCTTTGAGTATGACCGACATCTGCCGGAGGCGTGGCGATTTCGGGACTACGTGATTGAGTCCCTGAACGGTGACAAACCGTTCGATCAGTTTGTGCGTGAGCAGATTGCGGGTGATGAGATTCGTCCGGATGACGTGGAGTATCAGACGGCGGCGATTTTTCATCGACTTGGGGCGGTGCGACGGAACGCGGGAAACCCGGAGATTGCGCTCAGCCGCAACGAGGTGCTGACGGAGCGTACGAACATTATCGGTGAGGCATTTCTGGGGCTGACCGTGGGCTGTGCGCGGTGCCACAATCACAAACTGGAACCGATTACTCAGAAGGACTATTACCGACTGCAGGCCTATCTGGCGGCCACTCAGGAATACAACATCGACCTTGCCTGCGCTGAAGAAAAGGCGGCATGGGACAAGCAGGCTGAGGAGATCAGGAAGCGAATTACTGCGTTGAAGACGGGCCTGGAGGCTCTGCCGGAGGACCAGAAGGAAAAGCGAAAGCAGCAAATCCAGGCTGTGGCCGCCGAACAGGGGCCGCCGCCGGCAACGATCCCGAGCATTCGGAATGAGTTTGATGCGCGGACGGAGATTCACGTGCTGCGACGCGGCAACTGGGACGACAAGGGAGTCTCGGTCGGGCCGCGACCGTTAAGTGTGCTGGTGTCAGAGCAGACAGCGGAACTTGCTGCGGACGTGACAGCGCCGCGATCAGCATTGGCTGACTGGCTGACGGGGGAAGAACATCCCCTGACTGCGCGGGTGATTGCGAATCGAATCTGGCAGCATCACTTCGGGGTGGGGCTGGTGGAAACAGCGAATGACTTCGGTGTTCACGGCGCTCGGCCAAGTCATCCGGAACTGCTGGACTGGCTGGCAGACTCGCTGGTGCAGAACGGCTGGCGAATGAAGCCGCTGCACCGCCTGATTGTGCTCAGCAGCACCTATCGCCAGAGCAGTCAGCCTGCAAGTCTGGAAATGACTGCCGCAGATCCCGCTAATCGGCTGTTGTCGCATTTCAGCCGCCGGCGTTTGTCGGGAGAAGAAATTCGCGATGCGATGCTGGCCGTTTCCGGACGGCTTAATCGCACTCTGCATGGCCCCAGCGTGATGATTCCGGTGGATCAGGCGATGGTGGATCTGCTGTATAATCCGACCCAGTGGGTGGTAAACAGAGATGCTGCGGAGTTTGATCGCCGTTCTGTGTATCTGATCGCAAAACGGAATCTGCGGCTGCCGTTTCTGGAGACATTTGATGCTCCGACATTGCAGACCAGTTGTCCGCAGCGGGGGGAGAGTGTTCATGCACCGCAGGCGCTGGAGTTGCTTAATGGCGACTTTGCCAATGGGATGGC
>JALRDR010000116.1 GCA_023262145.1 Planctomycetaceae bacterium
AGAAGGCTGCCTAGACAAACTTAATTCTGTCACTTGATGAGACTTATTGCTCGACGACGGCGAACAGAAATATGCCCCCAAGGATGTCAGCTCGTACTACCTCTCCACCAGCGCGGGAATTGCAGCCAGCCGGGATGCACAGAAACCATTCTGCCTGCTCATCAATATTTCTGATCCGCACAAGCCATTCTGGGGCGAAGGCGCAGAATCAGATCGGCCATCGCGAGTTTTCAGCGCAGCAGAGGTGCCGGTACCCGGGTTCCTGCCGGATACCCCTGAGATCCGCGATGAGCTGGCGTTGTACTACAGCACTGTACGCCGCGCCGACGACTGCTTCGCCGGTGTCATGAGGGCGCTCGACGAGTCTGGGCAGAGCGACAACACCGTGGTGATCTTTCTCTCTGATCACGGGATGCCATTACCGTTCGCCAAGACCCAGTTGTACCACCACAGCACTCATACGCCCTGGCTGGTGCGCTGGCCCGGCGTGACCACGGCTGGCGCTGTTGACACACAGCATATGATCTCCTCCATTGACCTGCTGCCAACACTGCTCGACATTGTTGCGGCAGAGCATCCTGCCGGACTGCAGGGCCAATCATTTCTGCCCCTGCTCCGCGGTCAGACGCAGCCGGGACGAGAACTGGTCTACAAGGAATACAACCAGAATTCGGGTGGGGCCTGCCATCCCATTCGCTCCGTGCAGTCAAAGCAGTACCTCTATCTCTGGAACCCATGGTCTGATGGCACACGCGTGTTTCGCAGTGCGACGCAGGCAACCGTCACGTATCGACAGATGCAGCGGCTCGCCAGAACCAATTCTGCTGTCGCAGAGCGACTGAAACTGCTCGATCAGCGTCTGCCGGAGGAATTCTACGACGTCAGCAACGACCCGGATGCCCTGCATAATCTGATCGACAGTCCCCGGCATCAGCAGCTCATTCAGGAGTTCCGAGACCAGCTGCAGCAGTGGATGCAGGATACTCAGGACGAAGCGTTGCAGGCCTGGCAAAGGCGTGATGACCCGCAGTTCGTTTCCGATTGGGTTGATGCACAACAACAGGAGTCCGATGAGCGCCGTCAACGTCCCGCCCGGAATGCCGTGGGCCGCAGGCAGCAGCCTGAACCTCCTGAACAGGAACTGATTGCACTGACCCTGCCGAAATCCGCTGCTGTCGGACAGACTCTTACAGTGCAGATCCCCCATCAACTGCCACAGGCCCTGGGGACTCAGCAGCTGCACGTCACGCTGAAGGACGGTCAAAGCAGACGCATTGCCCGTAAAGTGGTTGCAATTGTCGGAGCAGGAACCGCAACAGTGGAATTCACAGTCCCCGACGATTTGCAGACGCAAAACGTCTTCATCGCTGCTTTTGTGGGCCCGGAATTTGCCGCAAATCTGCAGCACATCAATCAGTCGCTGCCGGTCTCCGGACGGTAAGCGACAGCACTGGAGAGCTGCGTTTCTGAACGCGTCAGCCAACCGCTCGCAAAATTCCTGCAGCAGGCAATCACCAGCTGGGAAAACTGCTTGACGAGCGGGCGACTCTGAGCAAAGGATAGAACGTGAATTCCGCCCGTCTGTCCAGAGCAAGGAAACGCATTCATGGCAAAGCGAAGACTCCAGCGCAAGGCGTCCCCAT
>JALRDR010000119.1 GCA_023262145.1 Planctomycetaceae bacterium
CTTCAGTCGAGCACACAAATCACGCACTCGGGCAGGAACAATCAGCCTCGTGTCCAGCTCATGTTCCGGCGGCTCCAGCCCGGATTCCAGGATCTGATTCAGCTGTTCGTTCACCTTTCGCCTTTGCAATGACGAAACATCAGTGCCAGCAATTGCAAACGCCTGCACCCAGTCGCCCCAGCGCGCCGCGGCCACATCTCCCGGAGAATGCATCGGGAACAATGGCTGCGTCCGCTCCGGGTGTGACTCATCATGCACGCGATGAAAACTGACGTGCAGCAGATCTCGATAACCAAGCGAATCCCAGCCATACCGCACAGGTGTGCCGAAAGTCACCAGAAACAGGGAGTCTGCCAGCGGGTGCCGACCCGGATAACGCAACATCTCCTGCTCCACAACACGCCAGTGCTCTTCCTGCGGATTCCCTGCCGCAGCACAGATTCGTCGCCACTCCGCGAGTCCGCCGGCCAGCAGATTTGTCAGCATTGCAAATGCATTGCCAGCATGAGAATGGCCCCACAGCATCACTCGACGACCCGCCGGCAGCGGACGCAGCAGCAACTGCTGCACAATTCGCACTGCCAGATCCAGGCGAGCGTAAGCGTGGTTTTCTCCGCTCCACGTTGGTTCCAGAAGCTCAACCTGAGGATCGACTCCAACCAGTTGCTGAAACAGATCACAGAACTCAGCAGTGTAATTTCCCATGTCCCGAGCAATTGCGGATACGGCAGGACGAGTTCGCTGCTGCAGTCGCTCAGCCAGCCCCCGCAATGGTGCCGCCAGACGCGGGGCCCCTTCAGACATCATTCTCAGACTGGAAGCGAGACCGAGAGGGTCATCTCCCAGAAACGTCCCATGCACAAGAATCACCCGATCAATGCACAGTTGCGTGTGTAAAGCCGATGCTGCTCCGGCTAACCCCTCGCGATGCTGCAACAGATGCAGTTCAACCGGCTGCACCGGCTGCGGCGGGTAGGCCTGATGCCGATACTGATTGTTTGCGGGCATACACAGGTTTCCAGATCTGCAGGTTCTTGATCACAGCCTTTTCAGCAGCATCCTGTCGCTACCAGCGTTATTGCAGAATTGAATACTGCAACTGCGGCCCCTGGTCGGATGGCTGAACGCGTCGATAAATCACTTCCAGCGGCGGCTTGCCATCACCCTGGAGCAGCATTCCCTGAGCGTTGAACTGCACGGTGTCACCATTCTGGTTCTCGCGCGACCAGCTGCTGATGCTGCCTGCAGCATAGGAAAATCGATCTGTCCAGCCACGTGCTGGCTCCACAAGTGGATCGGCATAAACCCCATCAGCTGAACGCGTTACATAATCGACGCTAAGCAGCATATCGTTGCTGTACACCCGAGACTGCGTGGGCGGGAAGTACGTGGAGATCACTCCGGGAAGTGACGCTGTGACACCGTTCTCTGCAAAAACCCCCACGTCAACGCGAGCTGTCTGCAATGAATCGTTCCATGGCACACCGAACGGTTCGTGCCAGTCGATGAGAATCTCCACCTTGCTGCCACCAGGCACCAGAGGACGAATCCTCACATGGTCCGGCTGTCCCTGCAGCACCACCCAGCGATATGTCAGCTTCCGCGCCTGCGGATCCACACTACCGGAAACATCAACGACCATTCGACGGGTATAAGCACGCGTCCGATGCACCCGACCAATGGCCACAGGACTGTTGAGCAGCACTTCAGAGACCACAGCCAGCTCGGCAGCCTCGTCACGGGTGGGACGGGATTCCTGAACAACATTCATCGCGACCTGAGGTGGCAACTGATCCACGGTGAGCTGATGCGCCAGCCGCACCATACGTTCCACATTCAGCTCGGATCCCTGAGCCACCACGGCGTGAGCACGACCGCTGAAATAATCTTCCGGCTCACCGATGAAATTCCAGCACTGCCGCATCACCCATTGCGTTGCCTGCATTAACTGCCCCCGCCCCTGCAGTTCTGTCCGCACGTCCGGGGAAAATGCGGCCAGACACATCGCAATCGCTTCAAGAAACGGCTGATCGGATCCGGATGACCCCTGAGAAATCACCCAGCAGGGCAGGTTCATGGCGAATACGTCTCCGTGCACAGCGTCGTAATCTTCGTGCTCCGGATAACAGTAAAGATGATTGTCTCCCCACGCCTGCATCGCCTGCATCAGCTTAAGTTCACTATTTGCCAGTCGCCGAGCATTACTGCACCACAGCACATTACCCACATTGGCTGTGGATGAATTCCCGAAGGTCGGCAGCGTAAAGCGATGCTCCGGATGTGCCCCGAAATCGCTGCCGGTCAACTGCACCGCCGGGGCATACTCCACAAATGCCAGATCCGAAAATACAGCTCGGGGCAGGGTGGAATGATCTCGATCGCGATTGTCGTAGAGTACACCGCGAAAACCAGCAGCTGACCCGTCTCGAACCCAGCCGTTGAGCAGCTCTGCAACTGCGTCCTGCCGCTGAATCACCGGAGGACGATAGTCACCGGCTGGAGCCGCAGACTCCACAAACACCGAAACCAGCGAATGCGTGCGATCCGACCAGAACGTATTCGCTTCATCTACCACGGCAGTCCGTTTCTCAATCTGTCGTGACCGAACAATGGCCGGCCCGGAGGCTACCCGAGTCGCTGCCACCGCGGCCTTGCGGATCAGCAGTGGAAATCTGGCATCACTGCGCAATGCGTGGAATTCGGGATCCTGCAGCAATCGCTGCGGCTCGCTGAATCCATTTCTGACAGCCTGATACAGCGATGCCACAGCAGCGTCGCCACGGTCCAGACACACCTGAAAGGTTGCCTTCAGAAACCACAGGTTTGCGTTCTGCGGATCCTGCTTCAGCAGTTGCTCGACCAGCAGCAGCCCGTCTGCATGCCGACCACTGCGATAACACTCGCGCAAGAGACCACCGGCCTGCAGACTCACAGAGCGAATTTCCGGCAACCGAAAGATCGCTGCCGGGACCGTCGCACGCGGCGCTTCAACATGCACCGCATAACGCGATGCAACAACTCCGCTCAGGAGCAGAAACAGAATTGCAATGGCGACTGAAAATCGTTTGTTCAAGCGAATTCCCTCAGCAGTATGTGTTCCGCAAATCTCTTACACGTTAGCCCCACTGCTGCGACTGTTCAATCCAGCCTCGACAGAATTCAGTTCCCCCGCTTCCCGCGCACGCGGATCCGACTCAGAGTATCTTCAGGGAGTCTTTGCTCGATGCTCTCGTCAACAGTTCCCCCAACCTGCTAGGATCCCCAGGTCGGCAGAGGGACAGGT
The DNA here is from genome assembly GCA_023262145.1 of Planctomycetaceae bacterium. GTDB lineage: Bacteria > Planctomycetota > Planctomycetia > Planctomycetales > Planctomycetaceae > SXXK01. The sequence continues at coordinate 3,284 of JALRDR010000119.1, forward strand.
GTTCGCTGGACGGTTTCGTCTGGAGGAAAGTCCGGGCTCCACAGGACACGATGGTGGGTAACGCCCACCGTCCGCAAGGATCGGGAAAGTGCAACAGAAAGCAAACCGCCGAACGGCGTGAACGGCAGTCATTGGCTGCTGCTCACGGGTCGTGGTAAGGGTGAAACGGTGCGGTAAGAGCGCACCAGCAGTCTGGGTGACCAGC
>JALRDR010000212.1 GCA_023262145.1 Planctomycetaceae bacterium
GCTCACCGGGAAGAATTCGAAACCCTGCTGAAGTCATTGCTTCCCGAAAATACTCTGTGTTTTCACGCAGCCGGGCACGCAGGTCATCGGAACTGCTGAGCAGATCCAGTGCAGCAAGCGATGCTGCAGCAATCGGAGGGGCCAGTGAGTTGGAGAACAGATACGGACGGGAGCGCTGGCGGAGCAGATCAATCAGCACTCGCCGACCACTCGTATATCCACCACTTGCTCCGCCGAGTGCCTTCCCCAGAGTGCCGGTCACCAGATCAATCCGATCCTGAACACCAAAGTGCTCCGGTGTTCCGCGCCCCGACTGTCCAATAAAACCGACAGCGTGAGAATCATCCACCATGATCGAGGCATCGTAGCGATCCGCCAGCTCGCAGATCGCCGGCAGATCGGCCAGATAACCGTCCATCGAGAACACGCCATCCGTGGCGATCAGTCGACAGCGACAATCAGCTGCAGACTGCAGTTGTGTCTCCAGATCCGACATGTCGTTGTTACGATAGCGATATCGCTGCGCCTTGCAGAGTCGCACGCCATCAATGATGCTGGCGTGGTTCAGCTGATCGGAAATGATCGCGTCCTCCGGCCCCAGCAGGGTCTCAAATAACCCTCCGTTGGCATCAAAGCACGAACTGTACAGGATGGTATCGTCAGTCCCCAGAAACTCACTCAACCGACGCTCAAGGTTCTGATGCAGCTGCTGCGTACCACAGATGAACCGGACCGACGCCATTCCGTAACCCCAGCGCTGCAGCGCTGTTGCTGCAGCCTCTGTCAGAGCAGGGTGGTCAGCCAGACCCAGATAGTTATTCGCACACAGATTCAGCACCTCAGAACCGCCCGCCAGACGAATTCCCGTGTTCTGCGGCGAATCCAGCAGTCGTTCTGATTTGAACAGCCCCTGCTCCCGAATGCTCTGCAGCTCCGCTGCGGCAAGTTGTTCCAGCTGAGACATACCTGTTTCCCCCCCCCCGACCAGTTTGCTGCTGCCAACGGCCTTATTCACGCCAGTTCAGAATCACCTTGCCTGACTGACCGGAACGCATAATGTCAAAACCCTGCTCAAACTCACTGTAGTGCAGCCGATGGGAAATGACCGGGCTGATATCCAGTCCGCTCTGCAGCATCACCGTCATCTTGTACCACGTCTCATACATCTCACGACCATAAATGCCATGAATCGTGAGCATATTGAAGACGACCTGCGTCCAGTCAATGGCCATCTCCTCTGCCGGAATTCCCAGCATGGCGACCTTTCCACCGTGAGCCATATTGGCCAGCATATCCCGGAATGCCTGCGGATTGCCGGACATCTCCAGACCAACGTCAAAGCCCTCAACCATACCCAGTTCACGCTGCACATCCTGCAGACTCTCTGTGCGCACATCCACGGTGCGTGTCGCTCCCATCCGCCGGGCCAGTTCCAGTCGCCACGGATTGACGTCTGTCACGGTGACAAAACGAGCGCCAGCATGACGCGTGACTGCACATGCCATCAGCCCGATCGGACCAGCACCGGTAATCAGCACATCCTCTCCCAGTACAGGAAATGCCAGAGCCGTATGAACGGCATTTCCAAATGGGTCAAAGATCGAAGCGATATCACGATCAATGCCAGGATCATGACAC
>JALRDR010000328.1 GCA_023262145.1 Planctomycetaceae bacterium
AGGAATATCGGAAGCAGGGCTTTGAGACATCTTCCGGCGACGAATGGGAAGATGTTCCGGAACTGACGATTTTTGCCGGATCCATGCTGCGTCCGGTCATTGAAGAAACGATTGTGCAGTTCGAAGCAAGAGAGGGAGTGCTTGTTTCACGCACTTACAACGGCTGCGGGATCCTCGTTGCTCAGATGCAGGCAGGACAGCATCCGGATGCTTACTTCGCCTGCGATGTGGAATTCATGCAGCAGGTTCGGGAGCTGTTTCCTGATTCGACCGACGTCTCCACCAATCAGCTTGTGATTCTCGTCCCCAAGGGCAATCCGCAGCAGATCGCATCACTTAAGGACCTCACTCGAAAGGACCTGCGAGTAGGGATCGGGCATGAAAAACAATGTGCCATGGGCTGGCTGACACAGCGAACATTTGCCGAAACCGGTGTGCAGTCCGAGATCATGGCCAATGTCACGGTTCAGACACCCACGGGCGATATGCTGGTCAATCAGCTCCGTACGGGCTCACTTGATGCCGCCGTAGCCTATCTGAGCAATGCTGCAGGATCCGGTGATTACCTCGATGCAGTTCAGATTCAGGGGATTCCGTGTTCAACAGCCACTCAGCCATGGGCCGTCGCCCAGCAATCTCGCTTCCCACTTCTGGCGGATCGGCTTTTCCGCAGCATCTGTTCCGCGGAAAGTCGTGAAATCTTTGCTGCTGAAGGCTTCGGCTGGCAGCTCAGCGATGCCCCGGAAAAGGAAGCGGACCACTGAAACGCCAGTCTCTTCAGCGTGCATCCGATGTCCTGTTCTTCCTGACGATGGGAGGACTGTCGAGTTGTTTTGTGCTGTTGATTCTGCTGCTGCTCATCGCCGATCTGAGTTTTACATCGACCGATGAGTTTCTGACGGCTCTGAGAAAGCCGGAAATCCAGTCGGCGTTCCGGCTGACACTCGGTACCTGTACCGCAGCGGCCGTCCTGTCTGTATGGGTTGCCACTCCGTTGGGTTATCTGCTCTCCAGATTTCGTTTTCCCGGACGACGTCTGATTGACACACTGGTGGATATCCCGGTCATTCTGCCCCCGCTGGTTCTTGGCCTCAGTCTGCTGATTCTGTTTCATCAGCCGTTTCCTTTCAGTGGTCTGTTTGCTGACGCTCCTGTACAGACGGCTGCTGAGAAAGCTGCAGGGCTGCAGCAGAAGCCGGGCTGGATCCTGGACGACTGGCTGCGGAAGACTGTGGGCTTCCCGGTGACCTATCGCTGGCCGGCAGTTGTTCTGGCCCAGTTCGCGGTGGCCTGTGCCTTTGCGGTACGGACCATGAAAGTCACATTTGATCAGATCAATCCGCGCGCCGAAGACGTGGCTCGTACGCTTGGCTGCAGCCGCGGTGAAGCGTTTCTGCAGGTGGCGCTGCCTCAGGCATCGCGTGGAATGATTGCTGCGGGAACGATTGCATGGGCGCGAGCGCTCGGTGAATTCGGGCCGATTCTGGTGTTCGCCGGCGCCACGCGATTCCGCACCGAGGTGCTTTCCACAACCGTCTTCCTCGAACTCAGCGTCGGCCAACTGGATGCCGCAGTGGCCGTGTCACTGCTGATGGTTGCGATGGCCGTCTTCGTCTTGCTCATTCTTCGCTGGCTGGGAGCAGATCTTTCGTCATGATCGAAGCTTCCGCAATCTCGATTCAGGCTGGCCAGTACGAACTGCGCAGAATCAGTTTCCGTATCGAATCGGGGCAGTATGCCGTCATGATGGGGCGCACCGGCATTGGCAAGACAACAATCCTGGAGGCCATCTGTGGACTCAGAAAAGTCCACTCCGGAATCATCCGAATCAACGGCCAGGATGTTACTCGCTGGACACCTGCCGAGCGGCAGCTGGGATATATGCCCCAGGACCTTGCGTTGTTTCCCACCATGACAGTACGTCGCAATATTGAGTTTTCGCTGCGGGTCCGTCGTCAGCCCGAAGTACAACGAAAACGGCGTGTCGAGGAACTTGCCGGACTGCTCCGCATCGAACACCTGCTGGAACGCAGCACGGAAGCACTGAGTGGTGGGGAGGCTCAGCGAGTCGCACTGGCCCGAGCGCTGGCCGGAACACAGACGGCCATCCTGCTGGACGAACCCATCAGTGCACTTGATCGTCAGACACGGCAGGAATCCCAGCAGTTACTCAAGGAGATCAATCGGCAGACGGGCGTCACATTTCTGCACGTTACTCACAATGAAGAAGAAGCAGACGCTCTGGCCGATGTCCGACTGCTGCTGGAACAGGACTCACAGACGGGGCTGATCGGGATTCGTGAAGCGTGATCCGTTCAGTCGGCGGCGGCGTCAATCTCCACAACCATCACCTGGCCGTCGATCTCAATCTCATCTCCATGTCGCAGCTTTCTGCCGCGGCGAGTCTCCACGCTGCCGTTCACAAGCACCGAACCGGCGCGAATCAGCATCTTTGCTTCACCTCCGGAGCCCACGATGCGGCAGAACTTCAGAAATCGATCCAGCTCAATAAAAGGTGATTCTGCGGAGCTGTTCTGTGAATCCATTGGATGTCTCGGCGTGTTTTCCGGGTGACTGTGACGAAGGTTTACCACTTATCGACGGGCCCGCGAGGGACAGCAATCTGTACGTCTGTCAGGACACCGCTGCGATTCCCATCAACCGGGCCTGCTTCTCGAATCTGCTGCAGTGCTGAGTGCATTTCGTCACGCGTCGTGACTTCCTGAAAGCTTCCCCGCAGACGTTTGCGTACCCGCATTCCCTTGAGATACCAGTGGGCCATTTTGCGAAACTGGACGATCGCCCGCTCTGGACCCAGCCGCTGTTCAAGATATCCGTACTGCTCCAGCATTAATTCCAGACGTTCATCGAAACTTCCGGCCGGATTCCACGAGCCGGTCTGTTCCCATTGTTGCAGCTGACGAAAGATCCATGGGTTCGCCAGTGCAGCGCGGCCAATTGAAACTCCGTGGCAGCCGGTGTTTCGAAGCATGGCCGCAGCATCGGCAACACTTCGCACATCGCCATTTCCAATCACCGGGATGGCACGTACAGCTTCAACAACCTGACGAATCCCGGCATGGGAAACATCGCCACCGAACCCCTGCTCCCGCGTCCGCCCGTGGATTGCAATGGCGGCCACTCCCAGTTCTTCAAATCGAGCCGAGAAGAAGGGAGCGGTGATCTGATCGGCATCCCAGCCCAGTCGCATTTTGACCGTCACTGGTACTGCAACCGCTTCCACGACCGTGCGGACCAGATTGAGTGTGCTGTCGGTACTGCACATCATTCCGGCTCCCGCACCGGCACCGGCGATTCGATTGACCGGACAACCCATATTGATATCGATTGTATCCACGCCGAGTTCGACGAGCAGCTGAGCTGCCTCCGCCATGATCTCGGGCTCACTGCCAAAAATCTGCACCGCGAACGGGCGATCCTCGGGATGAGTTTCCACCATCTGCATGGTTTTCTCATTCCGCGACAGCAAGGCTCGGGCATTCACCAGATCTGTGGTTGCCAGCCCCACGCCTCCGAGACGCCGCACAATTCGCCGAAACGGCAAGGTGGTGAACCCGGCGAGCGGCGACAGCAGATAACGCGTAGGAAGCTGCAGTGATCCATAGCGCGGTGGCGGTGGTAATTCGGTCCGAGCGACGGAGTTTACACCAGCCGCGGCAGTCGAATCGGCGTCGTGAGCTGAGAATGCCTTTGGAATGGCGGACTTGATGATCGCTGCTCCCGTAACAACACCCGGAGTTGCACACGCTGCTCCCGATCAGGGCGAGAACTCAGTCTCGGATCGACAAATTACCAGGAGTCCGCGCAGAATTCATGGCCTGCCTGCTAATTCCCGCAAGCGGTGTCGGGCAGACCCGGAGCAGGTGCTTCGGCAATTTTCCGGCCAGAATGCCCTCAGACCGTTCAAAACGGTGAATTTCCCGTAAAAAGACGAATTCGAGGCTGAAAATCTCCAAGGTACGTTAGCTCAAAACAGTTCAACCGATTTATGCTCAGCATAGAGATCCGAAGTGTTGCCGTGCAGACGGTATTCGAGCGGTTCACTCAGGAAGGAGTATTGCTGTGGCGATGTCGGTCCTGGAAAGCCCTGCCCTTGTTCTGAATCGGAACTGGCAGCCAGTTGCTGTATCCACCGTATCCAGAGTTCTGGTCAAGGTGTGGAACGGCGGTGCGCGGATTGTCGATCCGTCCAGTTTCCAGACGATGACCTGGGAAGACTGGGCTCTGCTGGAGCCTGAACCGGGGCAACCGGTCATTCGCACGCAATGGCTGCAGATGCGTGTTCCTGAAGTCATTACGCTTACCGGTTATGACCGTATGCCGACCCGAGTTGTCGCATTCAGTCGCCGCAATGTGTTTCGGCGTGACGGCTACACCTGCCAGTACTGTGGTTGCCGACCGGGAAGTGAAGAGCTCACAATTGACCACGTCGTCCCGCGTTCTCACGGTGGCACATCCAACTGGCAGAACTGTGTACTTGCCTGCATCAGCTGCAATACTCGCAAAGCTGATCGCACCCCGGAGCAGGCTGGTATGCCACTGCGCAAGGCTCCTGCCCGACCGCGCTGGAACCCGCTGTATGCTCCCCATGGAGTTCGTATCGAAAGCTGGTCTCGATTTGTCAGTGAAGCCTACTGGAATGTGGAACTGGAGAAACACTAGGCAGATTGCGTCCGCGTTGAAACAGCGAATGGAATTCTGAAGCATTTTCGGCAGGGAAAGCTGAATTCCGGTTCTTTCTGATTTAGGATGATTGAAGCGTCACAAAAACGCGTCTACTCACTACTGCCCCGCCATCGCCGGGAATCTTATTTCCCACTCTGCCTGGATCAGCACACACATGTCCGGCTCTGCCAATTCATTGCTCATCGAACGAATTCCCTGTTCCATTGCCGCCAATTCTGCTGCCGCTTCGAAAGCGGTTGCAAACGAGATCGCTGCACTCATTCGCAAGCGACAGACTGCTGGAACGCATTGCGTGCTGGGGTTGGCAACAGGGTCAACTCCCACTGCCATCTACGCCGAACTCGTGCGGATGCACAAAGAAGAGAACCTGTCGTTCGCCAATGTGGTGACCTTCAATCTTGACGAATACTACCCCATGCAGAAGCAGGATGGAAAAAGCTACCACCACTTCATGCATGAGCATCTGTTCGATCACATTGATATTCCAGCGGAGAATGTGCACATCCCTGATGGCACACTGGAGATCGAAAATGTGGCTGCATTCTGTGCGGATTATGAGCGTCGCATTGAGGAACTCGGCGGAATCGACATTCAGATCCTCGGGATCGGACGCACTGGGCACATCGGCTTCAATGAACCCGGCAGTGGCAGCAACAGCCGTACTCGCATGATCACACTCGACACTGTTACTCGGGTCGATGCGGCAGGCGACTTTTTCGGCACAGAAAACGTTCCTCGCAGAGCCATCACGATGGGTGTTGGCACAATTCTTGCCGCTCGGCGAATCATCATTCTGGCCTTCGGAGAGAACAAATCGCGGATTGTTGCACGGACTGTTGAGGGAGACATCTGCCCCAGTGTGCCGGCAACTTTTCTGCAGCAGCACATCAATACAACATTTTTGCTGGATGCCGCTGCCGCTTCCGGCCTCACCCGACAGAATGCGCCATGGCTGGTGACCGAAGTTCTGTGGGACGAAAGCCTGATTCGCCGCGCTGTAATCTGGCTGTCCGATCGGCGGAATCGAGCCATCCTCAAACTCACCGATGCGGATTACAACGAAGAAGGTCTGCAAAGTCTGCTTGCCGACTACGGTTCAGCCTACGAAATCAACCTCAAGGTCTTTCGTCATCTGCAGTCAACACTCATCGGCTGGCCCGGTGGGAAACCGGATCACCTCAAACGTCCGGGAGATCGCCCTCAGCCGTTCGATCAGATTTATCCCAAACGAATCATCTGCTTCTCACCCCACCCTGACGACGATGTCATCTCCATGGGGGGGACACTGATTCGCCTCGCCGCACAGAAACATGAAGTTCATATTGCCTATCAGACCTCCGGTAACATTGCTGTCTTCGACGAAGATACCAGACGTTTCATGGAATTTGTGACGGACTTCAGTGAAGCCTTTGAGATCAGTTCCGAACGAATCGTCGAACTACAGCGGTCCGTGGCGTCGTTCCTCGATGCCAAGCTCGCCGGAGAAGTCGACAGCCCGGAAGTCCAGCAGATCAAAGGACTGATTCGCAAGGGCGAAGCTCGCTCCGGTGCGCGAATTTGCGGTGTTCCCAACGAACGTCTGCACTTCCTGAATCTGCCGTTCTACGAAACGGGGGGCGTCAAGAAAAAGCCGATTGGCGAGGCAGATATCAGCAGTATTGCTGACCTGCTGCGTTCGGTACGCCCGCATCAGATCTATGCCGCTGGCGATCTGACCGACCCCCACGGCACTCACCGTGTCTGTCTGCGTGCAATCTTCCAGGCTTTCTCTGCCTGCCAGCAGGAAGAATGGACGAAGGAATGTGAAGTCTGGCTTTACCGCGGCGCGTGGCAGGAATGGCCCGTCTACCAGATCGACATGGCCGTTCCGCTCAGTCCCAGTGAGGTTCGCCAGAAGCGTGAAGCCATCTTTCGCCATGAATCCCAGAAGGACAGTGCGCTCTTCCCGGGCTCCGATTCCCGGGAGTTCTGGCAGCGTGCCGAAGATCGCAACGCCGACACAGCGAATCGCTATGACAAACTTGGCCTCGCAGAATATCAGGCGGTGGAGGGATTCGTTCGCTGGGATGGCGTTTGGGGCCTGAATGACTGAGCGGTTTGCTGCTGCCCGTGGTTTGCAGCGTGCTGTGAGGCATGCCGGGGCTGGCAACTTCACCCTGCTGGCAACGGAATCCTGCTGGCAATGAAAAAGCCGCCTGATTTCTTCAGACGGCTGTTTCTGCAGCATCGTCGCCCCGGCTGCAGCCAGTGCGTAACCACGTGAAGTGGACTGGCAGCGGCCGTTGAGAGCGTTCAGTGCATCTTCAAAGAACGCACGAGGAACGCCAGTTCGTCGGTCGCTTCCTCAATGATCTTTGCCGTGGGCTTGCCGGCACCATGGCCTGCAGAAGTTTCAATTCGAATCAGCACCGGAGCATTTCCGGAATGGCACGCCTGCAGTTGAGCAGCAAACTTGAAACTGTGCCCGGGTACCACGCGGTCGTCCGTGTCCGCTGTTGTCACGAGCGTCGGAGGATAGGCGACGCCATTCCTGAGGTTGTGGTAGGGTGAATAGCCGTGCAATGCTGTGAACTCATCCGCATTGTCGGCACACCCATAATCATCGGTCCAGAATCTTCCGGCCGTAAATCGATGGAAACGCAGCATGTCCATCACACCCACTGCGGGCAGACAGGCGCCATAAAGATCAGGGCGCTGCGTCATGCAGGCACCGACAAGCAGACCACCATTGCTGCGTCCCTGAATCGCCAGCTTTGGAGTACTTGTGTAGCCTTTATCGATCAGCCACTCCGCAGCGCTGATGAAATCATCAAATACGTTCTGCTTGTGCTGCTTTGTTCCGGCTTTATGCCACTGCTCACCATACTCACCGCCACCCCGCAGATTGGCCACGGCCAGAACACCACCCATTTCCATCCAGGTCAGTCGAGCCACACTGAACGATGGAGTGATGGGGATATTGAATCCACCATAGCCGTAAAGCAACGTGGGATTTGTTCCGTTGAGTTGCAGGCCCTTCCTGTGACACAGGAACATGGGAATCTTCGTGCCGTCCTTGCTGGCATAAAAAACCTGCGATGTTTCGTAGTCATCCGGATTGAACTGGACCTGCGATCGCCGGTACTCAACACTTTCGCCGGTCACCATGTTGTAGCGATAGATCGTGGTCGGGCTGGCAAACCCACTAAAGGAATAGAATGTCTCGGTATCGCTGCGTTTCCCGGAAAATCCGGAAGCCGAACCGATCCCGGGGAAGTCAACTTCACGCACAAATGTTCCGTCGGGCTGAAACAGCCGGATCTGAGTCCGCGCATCCTTCAGGTACTCGCAGACGAACAGGTTTCCCACCAGCCCCACACTGCGAAGGGCATTTTCTGACTCAGGAATTACCTCCCGCCAGTGTTCTCGCTCCGGATGCTTCAGGTCAATCGCCACAACGCGACGATTTGCCGCATCAAGGCTGGTCTTGAAGTACAGCACATCGCCATCGTTCTCGATGAACGAGTACTCTTCGTCGAAGTTATCGATCAGCTCTGCGGGCAGACCATAGGGCTCACGCAGATCCTTGACAACAATCCGATAACGGTCGTCTGTTCCCACCCAGACCGTAATGATCAGATAATGACCGTCCTCGGAAACATCCAGCTGAAATCCCCAGTCCGGGTTGTCCGGCCGCTCATACACCAGCACATCATCAGCCTGACTGGTTCCCACGCGGTGATAAAAGACCTTCATGTTGCTGTTCAGCGACTGGAAGGCAGCAGAATCATCCGGCCTGGGATAGCGGGCGTAGAAAAAACCACGTCCATCTGCAGTCCACTCTGCACCACTGAATTTCACCCATTCGATCTGTTCATCCAGTATACGACGATCACTGATCTGCATTACTCGCCAGGTGCGCCAGTCTGATCCGGCCTGCTGTACTCCATAGGCCAGGTAACGTCCATCCGGACTGAATGCCGTTCCGGCAAGTGCCACGGTTCCATCTGCGGACCAGGCGTTGGGGTCGAGCAGAACCTGCGGTTCGGACTTCAGAGTGTCCTGCATCCACAGCACACTCTGGTTCTGCAGTCCGTCATTGCGGAAATAGTAATAGCGACCGCCACTCCGGAAGGGAGTCCCAATCTTCTCGTAATTCCAGAGCTCCGTCATGCGTTCCCGAATCGGTTCCCGCTGCGGAATGCTCTCCAGCAGCGAAAATGTCACCTTATTCTGAGCCTTTACCCAGTCAGCAACATCGCTGTCGGTTCGTACATCGTTCTCCAGCCAGCGATAGGGGTCCTTCACTTCCGTACCATGAAAGTCATCAGCCTGGTCAACGGTTCTTGTCTCAGGATACACCAGAGTTCCTTCCTGTGCCGACAACCTGCATAGGTCGCTGAGGGTCAGTCCGGCAGCAAGCAATGTCAGGATTCTCATCATTTCACTTCTCCGTTTGATATAGCCGTCAGCAGATCGGGCAATTACCATCAGACAGCACCAGCGTGCCTCAGATTCCCGCGAACAACAGGATTCTGCAACCCTGACCATTCTGCGTTGCCTCCCGGCAGACGTAGTCTTTTCTCAGTCATATCAACTGAAGGTCGATTTGTGAATTGAGGCTGCATCCAGCACCCACAGCAGTGACTGTTTCCGCATCTGCCTGTTCAGATCGTTCACTGCAGCGACTGACCTCAGAATTGTGCCAGTCACATCGCAATCGAAGGAAATCATCATGCGTCGCAAGGCTGTTTCCATTCCTCTGATCACACTCACCCTCGCTGCATTGATCGCGCTGCCAGCTCGGCTCATCGCCGAGGACTGGCCCCAGTTCCTTGGGCCACAACGGAACGGTGTCTCAGCTGAAACCGGACTGATTCGCAACTTCCCTCCAGCGGGCCCGCAGGTACTCTGGCGCAAATCACTCGGAGTCGGAATGTCGTCCGTTGCCGTGGCAGAGGGCCTGGCAGTGACCCTCTTTCAGGACTCAACCAGCCAGTACGTCGCCGCCTTCGATACGGAATCAGGAACACAGAAATGGAAGACGGCCGTTGCCCCGACGTTTGAGAATTCTATGGGGAATGGCCCGCGTGCAACACCAACCATTGTGGATGGAATGGTTCATGTGTTCACGGGTGAGGGGATTCTGGCTCAATTGCAGCTGGTTGACGGAAAGCTGATTCGCACAGTCAACGTTCCGCGTGAACTCGGTGGACGACCGGCTGAATACGGCGTTGCCTGCTCCCCGCTCGTCACAGATGGCCTTGTCATTGTCCAGGCAGGCGCCCCGCGGGCAGCCACTGCCGCCTGGAATATCTCCAGCGGCAAGCTTGCCTGGACTGCCGGTTCAGGTAATGCAGGTTATTCGTCTCCTCTGCTGGCCACCCTCGCCGGTGTGTCTCAGCTGGTCGTCTTTAATGCCACCGGAGCAACAGGGCTGAACCCGCAGTCCGGCGAAACGCTCTGGAGTTTCCCGTTTCCCACCGAATACGACTGCAATACGGCAACTCCGGTGCAGCTGAGTCAGGACACACTGCTGATTTCCGCAGGTGAAAACCATGGCTCGGTCATACTGCAGGTCTCCGCCGGTGGAAACAGCTTCGCAGTCAAGTCGGTGTGGAGCTCTCTCGGGACCGACAGCCAGCTGCGCGCAGAATGGCAGACTCCCGTGATTCATGATGGCTGCCTTTACGCACTTGATAATCAGGGCAGTGCCGGTCCCATCACCAACCTTGTCTGCATTCGCATTTCCGATCAGAAGACGCTGTGGAAGAAGAATCGCTTTGGGAAAAGCAACCTGATTCTCGCCGACGGACACCTCTGGATTACGACCATGAAAGGTGAACTCATTCTTGCCGCAGCAGCTCCCGAGGAATATCGGGAAATTGCCCGCTGCACACTGATCGAAACCACGCGACAGGCACCTGTGATTTCTGACGGACGGCTGTTCCTGCGCGACGACCACGAGCTGATCTGTCTGGATGTGAAACAGTGAAATCGGCAACCATCCGGCAGATCTGCGGAATCCCCGGCAGCCCGTTGTTTCTGGACTGACTGCCGTCAGGAGATGCGCCGCAGACAGATAAATCCCAGGCACTGCAGCAACAGCAGGATCGTGAGCGATCCTCCGATCTGCCTGACCCTGTCCGACTGCATCGCCGAGTCCAGCATCACCTGAATGGGCTGTATCGCCTTGTCTGTTGCCCGCACCAGAACGTAGGTGACCGAAACCAGCTGCCGCTTCCCGTCACCAAGATCAAGCACTTCCTCATGGCTCCAGCGCTGCTCGATCAGTTGTTCTGGATTCAGTGCGGCCAGAAACTGCGTGCGCCGTTTGTTGTCCGACAGTAATTCGGTACGCTCATTTTCGGAGAGCCTGCCGGTTCGCATCAACAACGAATCAAGGATCGATTCCGGCAGCCCGGCATCCGCATCTTCGTCCGGCAGTGTTGCTGTTCTGCAGACAATACGCCCTTCCGGAATCGTACTGATCCAGTTCGGCTCGTCAGGCTCATCCGGTGTAATGACCGACGAAAGCAGCCGCAGCAGTCCCATGGATATCTGCACAACGGTTGCCGACTGACCTGCACGGCCCTGAAGTACTGTACGCACCATGCCGGGAATCACGAGCGACGCATCCGCTGCCGAAAGACCATGCATGGCAGCCAGTGGCAGTTGCTGCTGCAGCAACGGACCTTCCAGCGAATCCCGTCTTCCCGTCAGGTCTGCTGCGCTGCTGTCGTTTAACGCCAGCTTCGATGTTTGTCTCGTTGTTGAGCCACCAGAGGGCAGAAATGTCAGTGCCGAAATCAGCACTGACAGCATCAGGCAGTCAGCAATCATGCGCCCACGAGCTCGCACTGCGGTGAACATTCTGTTCTGAGAAAATCTGTTCAATGTGTCTCTCCCTCTCCTGGAACCTGGCGAACCATGCGAACTCAATGTTGCACTGGTTGTTCTGTCAGTATGCGATGCTCAGGCGGCGTCCACGAAGATGATAGCTGTACCACAACAGACAAAGCCATCGCCAGCATCATCCCGAGGGTCAGAGGGAAGGGGATGGCGATACAAACCAGCATCCCCACAACCATGGAAAAAAGAACGGAAACAATCCGCAGTCGAACGCGACGAAAACTGTCCGCCTGCCGCCACCACGAACGCGCGACCATCAACAGGCAGGAAAACGCAGCAAATCCACTGACGCTGGGTGTCTGCCTGCTGGACACCACCAGTAGACGGGATGATTCCGGATTCGTCCAGCCCAGAAGTCCTTCACTGCTTATCGTCAGCAGCGACCAGTCCTGCAGCATCAGAAACTCTGCCAGTCCTGCTGCCAGCAGGCCCACGGCCAGTCCGACGACACCTGAGCTCAGGCGTCGCTCAAATCCGCTCAGTCCTCGTCCCTCCGTTATCCGCACCGGCATCATGACAGCCATTGCTGACAACCACAGGTAGGTCCCTGCAAACAGAGCTTCAGCAGGCCCCGGTATCCGAGACTCGGAACGATCTGCACCCAGCAGATAAAGTACTCCCACAAACCCTGCGGAATATGTCATGGAGAGAATTCCGCACAGCAGCGTTTGCTGAATTCGCTGACTCATTGGAATTCTGCGAACTGTTGCCGGTGTCAGGTACAATCTTCGTGCGGGCTGCAGCGCCGGTGCGGACACACCAGTGGTCGCAACGGACTTTCCTCTAAGGCCCCCGGGCACTGGAAACTCCCCGCTGGATACACGGCTGTCAGCAGGTGATTGCCTTTGCAGAATCTGACTTCCCGCACGCCAGAGTCCCCAGCCGGCAATACACAACAGACCAACCCGAACCGTCAGCAGACGCAACTCCAGCAGCAGTAGCGCCACCATCAGTGCAAGCCCCGCACGCCACCAGCCCGGGAGTCGCTGCCATCGTTGCAGGAGTGTCAATTGGCCAATGGTCTGCTGTCCGGGCAGGGCCAGCGGTCCTGCAACTGCTGTCGAATGACCTGTAGTCTCGCGGGGCTGTTCAGAAGACACAGGCGCTGGCTGTTTCGATGCTGCTTCAGCCACCGATCGCGTGCGCTCACACCCTCTGCAGAGCGTTCTGAACTCATCTCTGACCGCTCGAATATCTCCAGCACGCCGGCGTGGGTCCTTTTCCAGCAGCGATCTCAGCAGCGCTTGAAATGGTTCCGGCATAGCAGCTGTATCTGGCTCGTCAGTCAGATGCTTCATGAGGATCTCGGCGGTTGACTCACCGTCAAACGGAACCTGACCAGTCAGCATCTGGCAGAGCAGCACACCCATGGCGTAGAGATCCACATGCCGCCCATAGCGACCGCGTGCAACCTCAGGTGCCATGTAGTGCACCGTACCAACACTCTGCGTCTGTTCGCTGCGAGATCTGTCAGCAATCAGTTTCGAAAGTCCGACATCACCAATCTTGACCTGCCCGCGGTCACTGAAAATATTTGCCGGCTTCAGGTCCCGATGAACCACATCCTGTTCA
Organism: Planctomycetaceae bacterium; assembly: GCA_023262145.1. Taxonomy (GTDB): domain Bacteria; phylum Planctomycetota; class Planctomycetia; order Planctomycetales; family Planctomycetaceae; genus SXXK01. Next base: position 13,171 of record JALRDR010000328.1, read on the forward strand.
TGCAGATAAGCGAGACCCTCAGCAATCCCGTCGAGCCATTGCAGTACTTCATGCAGGGGAAGTCCCTGAGGAAACTGGTCCAGACGATCCGCCAGTGTCTGACCGTCTACGTATTCCATCACGACCCATTGATCCCCTTCCGGGTCACGACGAACATCGAAAATGGAGATCAGATTGGGATGCTTCAGATTCAGACACTGCGCTACCCCGCGCAGCTCCACTTCCAGATTGCTGTGCAGCAGCTTCAGAGCAACATCCTTGCCGGCATCACTGACCGCATAGTACACCTCACCGAAACCACCCCGGTGGATGGCTCGTTGAATGGTGTAACCGTCCAGCGGACGTGTTCCCGGACCAAAGCTGAATTTCATAGGGCCGCTCGATGTTGCTGTTCCCCGAACAGCACAGAAATCCGGAAATCTCCGGAGTGTATTGCCGCAGGTAGCCGGCACATTGTCTGACGGTACTTGCCGCTGCTCCTGATCAGCGGCACGGTCCCTGCAGGTCGCTCAATCTTCGCTGTCGCCAGCCTGCCCGATTTGAGCATTCTCGCAGTTCCGGTGTCCCGCCTTCAATTCAATTCAGGGAGCAGCAGCGATGGTTCCTTCCTGGCCGGAGCTCCGTCGATCCGAAAAATACTCATCAACTGCCGCGAGAACATCATGTTCACTCGCTCGGTTTCCGATGGAATCCGGCAGTCGTGACAGCAAACGCCCCTCCGACTCCAGAATCGATTCCCGCACATCCAGATCGTGATTCATTCTGCGGATCATGGACTCCACAGCGGCAAATCGAGTGTCATCAACCTGCAGTGTACTGGCCTCTTCAGCAGCCTCAATCTGCCGCAGGCGACTTTCAAGCTGCGCCACTTCAACATCCAGTTCTTCTCGCCGAGACAGGACGCTGTCGAGACGTGACTGATTTGCTCGCAGTGTCCCCTGTAATGCAGCTCGGATCTGATGATCGCGACTGACCGTCTCTTCCAGTCTGCAGAATGCATCAAAACGATGCTGCAGCTCCTGCTGAACTTCCTCGCGACTGCATGATCGAGACTGGCATATAAAGACGTCCTTGTCCGTTGAAAGTTCATCTCGCAGCGCAAGAACAACGGCCTGCTGCTGTTCCAGGTTTTCCTCGCGACTCTGTATCTGCCGCTCAAGATCGCGAAGGTCCACTGACTGTTCAGCGACCGTTCGCAGAAGATTTCGAACCTCCGGCATCAATCCGGCGACTTCATCCTGCAATCGCTGTAATTCAAACTCCGGAGAGATCTCGCTGCGGACAGCACGCTGCATACTTCCCCCGAATGTCCTCAAATAGCTGAATGCTTCGCTGCCCAGCAATAATCCGCCGCCAACGGCAGACCACAGGACAACCGTTAAAGCCCTTTTCAACATCCTCGCTCTCCTCAGTTGAGTCCAACGGGCCAGGAAAAAATCGCGAACGCAACCGGGAATCCGCGTCTGACCGTGCTTAGTTCGCTGTTCTTTGACCTTTCCTGGAAGAATTCCGCGGGATTTCGCCGTTCCTGGTAGCGACTTGCGAAGACGAATCTATAACTGCTCAGTCACAAGCATTTTACAACTACGGCATGGCGTTTTTCTGCTGCCGGCCGCGTTCATACCTTCCCCTGCGGCAATAACCCAGCCCGCTTTCCTGTACCTGCGATTCCAATGTCGAACGCCAAACATACTTTTGAGTGTCTTGAAGTGAGCGGTGCAGACCGTGCTCGATTCCTGCACAACCTCTGCACAAATGACATCAATCGTCTGGCCTCAGGTCATGTGGCAGAGGCATTTTTCTGCGACGCTCGGGCGCGGATCATTGCTCACGTCTGGATTCTGGCCACGGCTGAAGTGCACTACGTGGTTCTGCTTGGTGCCTCCGCCGAGGCACTACGCACTCACCTTGACCGCTACATCATCACCGAAAAGGTGAAGTTGAACTGCTCAACCCGGCCCCTGCACCTCCTGCCGAGATCTGCTGCCCCCGCTTTTGCACAGTCAGAACCCGCTGACCCGCTCACTGGCGGGGCTGCAGCCGATGGATCGGCCTTCTGGTGCAACATGCTCTGGGGCGATCAGCAGGTCGTGTTGCTGTCGGCAGACTTGCAAGACGCCGACTGGCACGAATCCGCACTGACCGCTGCGCAAGTCGACACGCTCAGAATTCTTGCAGGAATTCCAGTGATTGGCGTCGACCTGACGGACGAACACCTGGCACCGGAATCCGATCGCACTTCCACAGCGATCTCCTATAAGAAGGGCTGTTACCTCGGACAGGAGCCGATTGCTCGCATTGATGCGATGGGACACGTCAATCGCAGACTCTGCCGAGTCAGGATTTCAGCCGGCGACACAGTCACCATTACTCCCGGAACCCACGTTACCGACAACACCAGTAACTCCCTCGGTATGCTCACGTCGGTGGTTTCGTGCAGTGACACAGAGGCACTTGGAC